>DAHUXT010000170.1 GCA_027307065.1 Ktedonobacteria bacterium | reverse complement strand
TCCGCCTGTGACTCATCGTCGGCTGCGGTGTTATAGAGCGCGCCGTGCGGCTTCACGTGGCGGAGCGTGACGCCCGCGCCGCGTGCCATTGCGTCGAGCGCCCCAAGCTGGGCCAGCGTCCATGCCTCGATCTCGTCGCGAGCCATCGGCAGCGCGCGCCGCCCGAAGCCGTGCAGGTCGGGGTAGCCGGGATGCGCGCCAGCAGCGACATGATGCTGTTGCGCCAGCAGCAGTGTCTTGCGCATCACCAATGGATCGCCCGCGTGGGCGCCACAGGCGATATTGACCGAGGTCATCAGCGGAATCAGCGCCTCGTCGTCGCCCATTGGCCACGGTCCGTACGACTCACCCGCGTCACAGTTGAGATCGATCTCCGCGATACGTAGATCATCCATCACGCTCATCACTCCATTCGGTGAATCCACCAAGCAGTGCGCCGGGAAACGGCTGATGGCGCACCTGTGCGAGCTCCTGCGCGCGACGCCGCAGCGCATGAATAGCTTCCACCGGCGCGACACGTTGAAAGCGAACGGTGTCACCAGGACGCAGTTGCCCAATCTTCCACAGGTCCGCGCTGACGACAACAGCCGGAACACGATACCCCCCGGTCGCCTGAGCATCGGCCAGCAGTAGCACCGGCTCGCCATCGGGCGGAAGCTGTACCGCACCGCGCGGAATCCCTTCCGAAAGCACCTGACCGCCCTCCAGGCATGGCCCATCCAATCGCCGCAACCGCACGCCAACCCGGTCGGATCGCGCATCCACGGCGAAACTCGCCTGGCACAGTGCGATCGTGGCTGCTGGGTCCATTGCGACATGTACTCCGGGCAGAATGCGTACGGTCCATGCTCCGTGTTTGAGGCCCGGACGTCGCAATGCACCAGGCAACGTACGGCCGGGGACCTGATGCGCGGCCTCCCCGCGGCGAAGCATATCATCCATGCGCAGCGGTCGCCCCTCCATGCCGCCAAGCGATGCTCGCGTGTCCGTCGCGCGGCTGCCCATCACAGGTGGAACCTCAATACCTCCCGCGACAGACAGATAGACGCGCATTCCCCACAGTAGCGGACCAATCTCCAACACGTCGCCCGCCGCAAGCGCCAGCGTCTCGCTCGCGTCAACCGGGCGATCATTGACACGCACACTACCTATCGCGCCGGTAATCGCGACGACGCATGGAGCCAGCATCTGGAAACTGGCATCGCCACCGGTCACTTCCAACGCCGCGGCATTCGCCTCGTTCCCAAGCATGGCGCTGCCGACCTCTAGCGCATCAGGATCGGCGGCGCCAGCGGTCGTTACGCCATAGCGCGCATACCCGAACCGACCGGCGTCCTGCACCGTCGTCAGCAGTCCCGGAGCTCGCGCTCGCAGCCACGGCACACCAGCTAATTCTGTCGGCGAGCGCCGCGCAGACGTTCTGGTGACGGTGGCCGTTCGCGTATTGTCTTGGGTCTCGTCAGCATAAAAGCGCACGCGATCACCGGGATGCAGCAGCGACGGCGGCTCGCGATCCGCGTCGAACAGCGGCGTGGTCGTGCGCCCGAGAATGCGCCAGCCACCGGGGCTGGCAACGGGATAAACGCCTGCTTGCCGTTCTGCGATGGCGACACTACCGCCGGGCACATGTGTGCGTGGCGTGTCTAGTCGAGGCATGGCCAGGGCACGCGGCAGACCCGAAAGATAGGGGAACCCTGCCAGAAATCCGAGGAATGAGACGCGATAGCTGGCCGCCGTGTGCCGCGCGATCACCTCGGCAACGGACATCCCAAGCTGCTGGGCTACATCCTCAAGGTCAGGCCCGTCTCTACCGCCATAGCGCACTGGGATGCGCACGAGACGCCCACGAGGTCGCCTGCCGCTGTCTGGCTGGTGAACCGCCGCGCGCAGCATTACCTCCATACTCGCCGCATCCACTGCGAGCGGATTGTATCGCACGAGGACCGAGGCGTAAGCGGGGATGACATCGAGCACAGCCGGATGCGCCACCGTGTCGAGCGCGGCCACCAGTGACAGTACTCGACGCGTCGCGCCCGGACCAGGGCGGCTGCCAAACCGCACGAGCAGCGCAGCATCGCCCGCGGGCACGATTCGCGCCAATGGAGACCGCCGCGCTCGTTCCATGGAGGACACTCCGCTTCTTTCATCCAGCGCCCCGGTACGCGTGAATCCAGCGTACCACCAGTATGGCACATCGCCCGATTGCGTCACGCTCGCGAGCCATAAGAAAAGGCATCCATAGGCCTCGTATGAAGCCCTGGATGCCTGGAAGTTTGCGACGCTACAGCCTAGCCTAGCATTCGCTATAGCCACAGCTGACGCACTTTTTGCAGCCCTCTTCGTAGCGCATCGTGTTGTTGCCACATTGCGTACAGAGGTTGCCCGTCACGCTATACGGTGCCAGCATCATGGGATTGAGGCCTGGATGGAGTCCACCACCACCAGTGCCGTTGCCGTTGCCGTTTGCATACCCATTGCTGCCATTGGCGGGTGAGTTGTCATCGTCAGCGGCGTCCTCATATGGCGCCTCGTGCGACTCCGTCTCTCCCGAAAGGCTCGCGAGATGCATGTCAATCGCCCGCGCCACCGCATCCGGGAGCGAACGTACGCGACCCGCGCCGAATCCGATCGAGGTGCTACCGCCAATTGCGCGGAGTTGTCGCGAGATCTCTTCCGCCCGCTGATTCTGTGAGATCGGGCTATCGATTCGCAGATGCAGTGAGATGAGCCGACCCAGCGCCTCGGCCAATGCCGCGACATCTGACCCGGCCTTGCCGATATTGACGAACACTTCGAGCAGGCCGTCATCGTCACTATTCAAGGTCACGTTGACCTTGCCTTCAGGCGCGCGCACCTGCCGGGTATATCCCTTGATGACCTCTGGCCGCTCTTTGACGCCGCCCTGATACCGCTGATGACGTTCCTCGTCGGCCTTTGCCTTCGCCCGAGCCTCAGCCAGCGCCGCGAGATCAGCGGCGGTCGCCTCTGGCTGCTTCTCTTTGACGCCGACATTGAGCACCTGCTCGCCTTTGCTGCCATCGCGGAAGACCGTGATGCCCAGGCAGCCGAGCTCCCACGCCTGCATGTACGCGTTGCGCACATCGTCGTAGGTCGCGCTATTAGGCAGATTGATCGTCTTGGAAATACTGTTGTTGACGCCCTTCTGGAACGCCGCCTGCATCCGGATATGCCATTCAGGAGCGATCTCATGCGCGGTCACATACGGCGCGAGCGCGGGATGTTCCGCCGCGGCATGTCCGTGCAGCGAGCCATGTTCCTTGATGTAGGCCAACACCTCTTCTTTGTCGACAATGTCGCTGGCAGCGAGCGCCCGCGCAAAGAACGGGTTGACGAAATCGAGCACACGGTACGAGCCATCGGGCTGCTTGACCCGGTGCTGGAAGGCCAGCGCGAAGATCGGCTCGATACCGGAGGAGCAATCCGCCAGAATGCTGATGGAACCGGTCGGCGCGACGGTCGTGCGCGTGGAGTTCCGCAACTGAGGACCATTCTTGTAGATGCTGCGTTCCCAGTTCGGGAACGGCCCACGCACCTCGGCCAGCTTCGCGGACTCGTCGGTGGACCAGTCGCAGATGGCAACCATGATCTTCTCGCCGAGCGCCACAGCTTCTTCGCTGTCGTAGCGAATATTCAGCTCGAAGAGCATCTCTGCCCAGCCCATCACGCCAAGACCGATGCGCCGGTTTGCCTGCACCTTGTCGCGCACTTCCTTCAGCGGATACGGGTTGATCTCGATGACGTCGTCGAGAAAGCGCGTAGTGATGCGTGTCGCCGACTCAAGTCCGGCCCAGTCAATCTCGCCACCATGTACGAACAGCCCCAGATTAATCGAGCCGAGATTGCAGGCGTCATAGGCGCCCAGCCATTGCTCGCCACAGTTGTGTGTCACCAGGCCGTTGACGATGATACTGTGCGTCGTCGGCTCGGTGGTGTCGAATACATCCGCTATGCCCGCATCTTCAATAAGCGCCACCTTCGTGGTGAACGACTCACGGTTCGATGCGCGCTTTTTGGTGGCAATCCACTCCTGCAGGCGCTGCTGTTTCCGTTCCTGCATGAACCCAATAACCTGCGCGAAGCGGTCGCGGTTCGCCTTGTCAATTATGACCTCATACTGCGCCTGAGTCGCATACTCGGCAGACTCGCGTACAGCATTTGGCATCAAGCGAACCTGTGCATCGCGTCGCAGCCTGATCGCACTGACGACGCCGAGATTGAGAAGCAACTGCTGTACGTCCTGCGCTAACCCCCTCGACGATGTAGCAAGACGAACACTGCATGTGCCCTTTTCCGAGGAACCCACCTGGACGCTACCATCCGCGCTGAATAAACCACGCAGGAAACCAATCACCGCATCGCGAGGCGCTGCCCACAGGCTTTCGGGGACGCGCTTCTCATGGGCACGGGCAGTTCTTACACCCAACTCCATCAACAGCGTTGCCGCTGAGCCAGCGTATTGCATCTGGATGTGGCCATGTCGAACCGTTGCATTGCCCGCGGCACCAAACCAACGAGCGAATGACGACCGCAAGGCCGAGGCAATCGCCTCATCGTCAGCGGCCACCGCAATGCCTACGATGTCCGCCGTTTCTCCACGCCGTACGTAGCCATCACCAACGACATAGCCGAGCACTTCGCCCAGTTCCTCGGTCCACTCAGTCGGAGGAGCAGCTTCACCACGAGCGATTTTCGCACGCAAGCGCGACTCACTACGCGTGCCATACGCTACGTCGGGCAGCGCTCGGTCGGTCCGCCAGGCGCCTTCTCCGCTCTGCATCAACAACTCGTCGCCATACTCTAATTCGTCGAGACGTTTATAGCCCTCAGTGGTCAGAAAGCGATGGTTGGGCGTCGCGGTGATCTCAATGCCGTGGCTGGTGACAAGTTTGCGCACGGGAACCTGCGTCCCGGTCTGGAATACAGGCACCGCCTCATGGAAAGACACCATGCTGGTAACAGTTTCGGTCGCGCCGTTGATCGTCTCGACCTGCTGTTGACCCGGTACGCGCCAATCAGTCGCGACGTTCACGCGCTGGCCGCCCAGGTGGAGCATGTCCATGCGCGCCAGCCCGTTGCTGGTCGCCAGACGAGTCTCACCGACCACACACGGGTTGGTTGCTTCCAGGAGTTCGATCTCGGGGACAGGATTGGCAGGGCTGGAGTTGGCGCGGTCGATGAAAACGAGGCCGGGATCACCAGTCGCCCAGGCGGCGGCGACGATCGCGTCCATCACTTCGCGCGCCTTGAGCGTGCCCGTAACGGTCGTCGTGTGCGGATCGATCAGCTCATACTCAGTGTTGGCGTCGAGCGCGCGCATGAAGGTGTCGGTGATGGCAACGGAGATATTGAAGTTCGTCACTGAGCCGTCGCGCTTGCAGTCGATGAACTTCAAGATGTCGGGGTGATCTACTCGCAGGATGCCCATGTTCGCACCACGACGGGTGTTGTGGCTGACGAAGCCGTTCGCGATATAGGTGTGATTTCCCGCGACGGAAAGATCCACCGTAACTGCCTCGCCATCCTCAATCGAGGCGATCTGGTCGTAGAATTGCTCGTTGGTCAGGAAGGCGTCCAGTACACTCTCACGCACCGCTGGATGCTTTTCAGCAAGTGTCTGCAAGCGAGAGCGGGTCAGGTTTCGCGGAGCAGCGACACCGGAGAGATAGTGCTGAATATCGCGGTACAACTCGCGATTGGCACCACGAGAGCCACGATCTGGCCCACTGCCACGACCAGGCCCATCGTAGAGCGCGGCCATCTGCACCTGCTGGTTGGGAATGACGTCGTTGAACTCCCACGCCTTCTCAAGACCAGCATCGAGCCGATCGTTCTTGGCGTTCGCCATGAAGCCGATGGAATCGGCAAACTCACGGAGGCCAACGCGTGTCATTGGGCGGAGGCGATAGAGCGGATTCTTGCCCAGGGCACTCTCCCGATTCTCGACTACAGAGATCGCGCTAGGGATACCCAGCGCCAGGAGCAATTGCTGCACGTCCTCCACCAGCCCACGCGAAACACTGCTAAGCGAGGGATAACCCTCTGTGGAGACGGTGCCGTCTGCCGTGAACAGGCCACGCACGAAGCCACGCGCGAACTCAGCACCTGCCTGGAAGACCACCTCTGGAACCCGCACATCCAGGGAACCAGACTTGGTGACGCCGATATGGGCGAGCCAGGCGACTAGCTCCGTCGAGTTGAAGAAGTAGTTTGTACTGGCGTCATCTGGCTTTTTCTGCACCTGCGGCGTCACACCAAACAGCGTATCAGCCAATTGGAGCAGCCACGCGCCAACCTCTGGTTCCGCATCGGCGACCGTCATAATCAGGCGACCTGTCGCACCGCCAGGATTGTAGAAATTGATGGTTCCATCACCAATGAGGTAGCCAATGAACTCGCCAAGCTCCGCGTTGGGGCGCTCAGGCGTCTTGATCTTGCCCGCGTTGAAATGGGGAATGCGGTTCGAAGGAGCAAAGCGGTAGTCGGTGCTGTCCGCATACGTGTGCTTCTGAAGCGCGACCCAATCACCCACCTGGACATCGTTGAGGTACCGCCAGACATACTGTCCCTTGTCGTCAATGACACGCACCCGGTGCTCCAAAGTGCCTGTGAAGGAGTAGCCCGCGTTCGTCTGAATGCGCCGCACCTTGGCCAGTCCGTTGTGATAGAACTCCTCAACCTTGCGGCTGCCCTCATCCGTGCAGGCCACAAGCGGCTGTGCCAGCGCGTGCCAACTCTTCGGTTCGGCCTCCGTCGGACCCAGCGTGCCAATTTGCACCAGCCCGCTCGATACCGCGACACGGGTTTCCGGCACGACGCAACCGCCCTGCTTCACCGCTTCGGTTGCGCCGTCGAAGATCTTCATGAAGCTGATCGGACCGCTGGCCACGCCATGCGTCGAGGCGACCATGCTGCCCTCAGGACGGAGCCGACTGAATGAGAAGCCCGTGCCTCCGCCACTCTGATGGATCAACGCGGCATGCTTGACCGCCTCGAAGATGCCATTGAGGCTATCTTCCACAGGCACCACATAGCAGGCGGAGAGCTGGAGATTGTTGCCCTTCCCGGCGTTCATCAGCGTCGGCGAGTTCGGCAGAAACTTGCGCTCCACCATCATCGAATAGAATTGCTCGGCGATCTTGTCGGGCGCGGCGCCGCCTTTATCCGTCCATTGCTCTTCGGCCGAGGCGACCGCGTTCGCGACACGCCACGCCATATCATCCGGCGTCTCGACGACAACGCCCTTCGCGTCACGCAACAAATAGCGCTCGCGTAAAACACGAACCGCTGCCTCGGACCATTCGCCTGTCTTGCGCTGCGGCGATGCAGCGGTAGTCGCCTTGCTGGCGCCAGCCTTCTTTTCTGCCACGGCTGCTCTCCTGGGGGGTAATCAACTGATGAGCGGGCCCGCACCAGCCGGGTGCGGAGGGGACAAAGGCAATTGTACCACAACATATAGATTTTGCAATACCCAATTGTACCACATATTGTGTCCTAGGAAAATTACGGCGATTGACACAACATCTTGTGTCTAGTCACCATAACAGCCGGGACTCTTGTATAGCTCGCTAGCCTGAAGTGGCCCTGACAGTCACCGTCACAGGCGTCCACCTGCTGGCTCACCGGCAGAGGCGCCACCCATGCTCGCCGTAAGCGAGTGGTATTATGTGAACGAACTATGTCCGTGAACGCGGTACCATAGGTTCAAGGTGCAAGGTGCACATCGCGACAGGCAAACCTGTTGTAGAGCCAGAATGGGACAAAAACAGCTATGCGCGCAGAAATACTCTCCGTCGGAACCGAACTGTTGCTCGGCCACATTACCGACACCAATGCGTCCTGGCTGGCGCAGCAAATGAGCCCATTGGGCATCGATCTCTACTACGTCTCCACCGTTGGCGACAACCTGGAGCGACTTGTCGCCACGCTTCGTCAGGCGCACGAACGGTCCGATCTGGTCGTCATCACTGGCGGTGTCGGTCCCACCGAAGACGATCTCACGCGCGAGGCTATCGCGGCGGTCATGGGCGAAACGCCCACGGTCGACCCAGCATTGGAGGCGACTTTACGTGCGTTCTTCGCCGGACGCGGAATCCCCATGCCAGAGCGCAATCTCAAGCAGGCGTGGGTGCTGCCCTCGGTGACCATTCTGAACAATCCCATCGGCACCGCGCCCGGGTGGTGGGCCGAACGAGACAGTAAAGTCATCGTCTCAATGCCAGGCGTGCCCTATGAGATGAAGCGCATGTGGCAGAGCGAGGTCGTTCCACATCTGCGCGTGCGTACCAGTGACGTACTCTTTACACGCATCTTGCGCGTCGCGGGCCTGGGTGAATCAACGGTCGAGGAACGACTTGACAATGAGCTGCACAGCGCGAATCCGACAGTGGCTACCTACGCCAAACGC
>DAHUXT010000016.1 GCA_027307065.1 Ktedonobacteria bacterium | reverse complement strand
CAAATACGACCATGTGCTGATGACATTGGCGACTGCCACGAAGCTGGTGGAGAAGTTTGGCCGCGACGCCGACGACCGCCTGCAGATGAAGCGCCACCCGAACGTGGTGCTGCGCCGCAAGGCGCGCGAGGCTCGCGCCGATGCCAAGGCCGAAGCCAAGGCTGGAGGATCGGCGAAGGCGGACACCAAGAAGGCCGCGAAATCGCCCAAGACGACCGCTGCGAAGGCAGAGTCGAAGGCGGGGACGAAGGCTGACGCCAAGGCCGGGACCGATGCGGCGCCGAAGACTACCCGCAAGCGCGCTGCCGAGAAGGGCGGGGAGGAATAAACGATGGAGATTACCGAGGTTATTCGTCGCGGTATTCTGACCGAGAAATCCGCCGCTTTGCAGCAGCTCGACAACGGCCATGGCAAGGTGATTCCCCAGTACACCTTTCAGGTGGCGCTGGCGGCGAACAAGTACCAGATCAAGCAAGCCGTTGAGAAAATGTTCAACGTGAAAGTTGTCTCGGTCAATACGATGCATGTGCCCGGCAAGACGCGCACGATTCGCACGCGTAAGGGCATCTATCGCGCGGAAGCTCGCCAGTGGAAGAAGGCCATTGTAACGCTGGCCGAAGGCGAGACCATCGCGCAGTTGCAGCCGTAAGCCAAGTTCTGGGAGGACGCAAACATGCCAGTTCGTGTGTATAAGCCGACGTCACCAGGACGACGCGCCATGTCGGTCGCGACCTTTGACGAGATTACACGCTCCCATCCGGAGCGCTCGTTGGTCGCGAAGAAGAACAGTCGCGCGGGCCGAAACAATGAGGGCCATATTACGGCCCGGCATCGTGGCGGCGGTGTGAAACGTCGTTATCGCATTATCGATTTCAAGCGCAACAAGACAGGCGTTCCGGCGAAGGTCTTTTCGATCGAGTATGACCCGAATCGCTCGGCGCGCATCGCCCTGCTGCACTATCTTGACGGCGAGAAGCGCTACATCCTCGCGCCGAACGGCCTGAAGGTCGGCGACCGCGTGATGAGTGGCCCGGAGGCCGATATCCGTGTGGGGAACGCGCTGCCGCTCCGCAACATGCCAACCGGCACCGTCATCCACAACATCGAGTTGCACATTGGCCGCGGTGGGCAGATCGTCCGCAGCGCAGGCACGGCGGCTCAGTTGATGGCGAAGGAAGGCGATTACGCGGTCGTGCGTCTGCCTTCTGGCGAGCAGCGGAGCGTTCACCTCGACTGCACCGCGACGGTGGGCCAGGTGGGCAATCTCGATCACGAGAACGTGCGCATCGGCAAAGCCGGACGCTCGCGCTATCTCGGTCGCCGTCCGCATGTGCGCGGCTCGGTGATGAACCCTGTAGATCACCCGCATGGTGGTGGTGAGGGCCGCGCGCCAATCGGTGGCCAGCCGCAGACACCCTGGGGCAAGCCAGCGATGGGCTTCCGGACACGCCATAACAAGCGGACCGATAAGTTTATTTTGCGTCGTCGCAACGCCGGCAGGGGCCGGTAGTCAGAACGGAAAGAGGATTCTATGTCGCGTTCGACAAAGAAAGGCCCCTACATCCATCCTTCTCTGCTCAAGAAGGTGCAGGGAATGGCACGGGGCGGTGACAAGCGCGTTATCAAGACGTGGTCGCGCGCATCGACGATTCTGCCGATGATGGTCGGCTTGACCATCGCGGTGCACAATGGCAAGACGCATGTGCCGGTGTACGTCACCGAAAACATGGTCGGCCACAAACTCGGCGAGTTCGCCCCCACCCGCCACTTTCGCGGGCACGCTGGCGAAAGGAACGAGAAGACAGGGCGTGTGCGCTAGCGGGGGGAATGTATGCAGACACGGGCAATTGCCAAAAACGTAGGCCATCCGCCCCGCAAAGTGCGGCGCGTGACCGACGCCATCAAGGGGCGCCGCGTAAGTGAGGCGCTCGCTATCCTGAAGTTTCTGCCGAATATGCCGGCACGCGATGTCTATAAGGTCGTCGCCTCGGCGGCAGCGAACGCCGAAAACAACTATAGCATGGATCCAGACGAGCTCTGGGTGGTCAATGCGCAGGCCGATGAAGGCATGAAGATCAAGCGCTTCCGCGCCCGTCCGCATGGGCGGTCTTCACGCATCCTGCGGCGCAGCACGCACATCACCGTCTACGTCTCGGATGATCCAAATGACGTGCCCCGCAAGGCGCGCGAGAATGCTCGTCGGCGTTAGGCTGCGGCAAGAGGAGGCTCTCGATTGGGACATAAAGTTCATCCGACCGGATTCCGGTTGGGAATCATCAAAGGTTGGGATTCGCGCTGGTACGCCGATAAGACGTACAAGGATCTGCTCGCGGAAGATCGCAAATTGCGCGACAGCATCCGCAAGCGCCTGGCCAACGCGGGCATCTCGCGCGTCGAGATCGAGCGTGTTGCCGGGACGCAGATCGCCGTCACCATCCACACCGCCAAGCCGGGCATTGTCATCGGCAAGAGCGGTGAGAGTGTCGAGCGGCTGCGCGTGGACCTGGAGCGCCTGACGAAGAAGAAGGTGCGCCTGAGCATCGTCGAGATTCGCACGCCAGAACTGGACGCGTATCTCGTCGCGCGCAGCATCGCCGACCAGCTCGAGAAGCGTGTCTCGTTCCGGCGGGCGATGAAGCAGGGCGTGCAGAAGACGATGCGCGCTGGGGCCAAGGGTATCAAAGTGGTGATGGGCGGCCGGCTCGGCGGCGCGGAAATCGCGCGGGTCGAGAAGGAGTCTGAGGGCAGTGTGCCATTGCAGACGCTTCGCGCCGACATCGACTATGGCCTGGCTGAGGCGCACACGACCTATGGTGTCATCGGCATCAAGGTCTGGATCTATCACGGCGATGTGCTGCCCGAGAAGCAGGGCGAGCGTGTCAGTTCTCAGGGCACCTCGGCGCCAGCCGCCGAGCGGCAAGATCGCGGCGACCGCCGTGGCCCGCGTGATGGCCGTGGTGATCGTGAGGGACGCGGCGACCGTGAGGGTCGTGGTGGCCCGCGTGGCGACCGTGCCCCACGCACTGGTGGCCCCGGTGGCGAGCGCCGCAGTGGTCCTGGTGGCCCACGTACTGGCGGCCCTGGTGGTCCCCGCACGAGTGGTCCTGGTGGCCCACGCACTGGCGTAGGCTCTGGCCCACGCACCGGTGGCGCCCGACCAGCTCGCGCTGCTGGGCCTCGGCCAGAGAGTGCGGCTCCGTCAGCCAGCCAGGCTGCTCCGGCGCCAACCGAATCGACCGAGCCAGCCGTGAATACTCAGCCAGCGGATACCGCCACGACGCCAGAGACCAATGAATCTGGCGAGTAGCATTCGTGATCCGCGTCCATCTGTCGCATAGTTGTGGCCGCGCGCGCATCGCCACCGTAGTTACTCGGGCGAGATGGCGGCGGCCAGCGAACTGGAGCATCTGCCATGTTACTGGCACCATCGAGAACGAAATATCGCAAGCAGCATCGCGGGCGCATGAAGGGCAAAGCCTATCGTGGCAGTACCATTGCCTTTGGTGAGTTCGCCTTGCAGGCGCTGGAACCCGTCTGGCTGGAGGCCCGTCAGATCGAGGCGGCGCGTATTGCCATGACCCGCTTCATCAAGCGCGGTGGCAAGGTGTGGATTCGCGTCTTCCCGGATAAGCCGGTGAGCGCCAAGCCCGCCGAGACCCGCATGGGTTCTGGCAAGGGCGCGCCCGACCACTGGGTGGCCGTGGTCAAGCCGGGGCGCATTCTCTTCGAATTGGGCGGTGTCCGCGAAGAGATCGCGAAAGAGGCCATGCGGCTGGCAGCCAACAAGCTGCCCATTCAGACGAAGTTCATCGTCCGGCAGGAGGCGGAGAGTGTCGAAGCTTAGTGAACGCCGCCGCGAGATTCGGGCGATGAACCAGCAGGACGCGCAGCATGAGCTGTCTGATCTGCGACGTCATCTCTTCGAATTGCGTCTGCGCAAAGAGCGCGGCGAGGTCAAGAATAACCGCGAATTCTCGCAGGTCAAGGCAGATATCGCACGACTGATGTTTCATCTCAGTGAGCTGCGCAACGCTGCCGCGTTAGAGGCACAGGGTGCGCTGGACGACGCTGCTGATGCCGACAAGGAGAAATAGGCGATGACGAAAGAGACTCCAGGTGGGTCGGTTCCGGTCGCCGAGCAGCAGCCGAAACCGCATCGCCGCCAGCGCAAGCAGGGGCGAGTCACCAGCGACAAGATGCAGAAAACCATCGTCGTTGCGGTGGAAGCGATGAAGCGGCATCGGGTCTACAAGCGCACCTATCGCTATACGACCAAATTCAAAGCGCACGATGAGTTCAATGACGCCCGCATCGGCGACACCGTCGTGATCGAGGAGACGCGTCCGCTGAGCAAAGAGAAGCGGTGGAAGCTCGTCAAGATCCTCAATCGCGCGGTACAGACGATGCCAGTGGAGCAGGTCGTTGCCGAGCTCGCACCCGACATCGAAGGCGAGGAATAGCAGCATGATTATGCCGCAGACACGGCTTGCGGTGGCCGATAACACCGGCGCCAAAGAGATCATGTGCATCCGCGTCATGACGCCCAACAAGCGTTGGGCCAGTGTCGGTGATCTGATCAAAGCGTCTGTCAAAGTGGCACAGCCTAACGGCGCGGTCAAAAAGGGCGAGGTGGTCACGGCGGTGGTCGTGCGCGTCGCCAAAGAATATGGCCGCCCGGATGGCAGCTATATCAAGTTCGATGAGAACGCAGCGGTCATCATCTCGGCGGGCAACAATCCGCGCGGCACCCGTATCTTTGGGCCGGTTGCGCGCGAACTGCGTGACCGTAACTTTATGAAGATTATCTCACTCGCGCCGGAAGTGCTCTAAGCGCGCCGGTTGAGCGAGCGAAGAGGCCAAAGGGCAAGGGAAGGGCGGATTTGAATGGCAACTCATAAGCATGAGCAAAAGCCCCTGCACCTGGCCAAGCTGCATGTGCATAAAGGCGACACCGTGCTGGTGCTGACGGGTAAAGACCGTGGCAAGCGCGGCACGGTGCAGCGCGCGATGCCTCGCGAGAACAAGGTGATCGTGGAAGGCATCAACATCGCCAAGAAGCACATGAAGGCAGGTCGGGGCATGCAGGCGGGAATCATCGAGAAGGCAATGCCGCTGCATGCATCCAATGTCATGGTCGTCTGCACCGAGTGCGGCAAGCCGACGCGCATCGGCCATGAGCGTGTGCCCCAGGGGACTGATCAGAAAGAGCGGGTACGCCGGGTGTGCAAGCAGTGCGGCCAGCCCATTCAGGAACATACGAGGGACTAAGCCGTGGCAACTCAAACACCTAGACTCAAAGAGCGCTATCTCAAGGAGATTGTTCCGGCGCTTCAGAAAGAGTTCGGCTACGCCAACATCATGCAGGCGCCCACCGTCCACAAGATTGTGATCAACATCGGCATGGGCGAGGCGATTCAGAATGCGAAGGCGATGGATAACGCCGTGCGCGACCTGGGCGACATCACGGGCCAACGGCCGGTAGTCACCAAGGCAAAGCGTTCGGTGGCGTCGTTCAAGCTGCGTGAGGGCATGGCCATCGGCTGCACCGTGACCCTGCGGGGCAACCGCATGTATGACTTTCTGGATAAACTGGTCAGCGTGGCGCTCCCACGCCTGCGTGACTTCCAGGGCGTCTCGCGCGACTCATTTGATGGGCGCGGCAACTATACCCTGGGCATCCGCGAGCAGTTGGTCTTTCCGGAGATCAACTACGACAAGATCGACAAGGTGCGCGGCATGGAGATCACCATCGTGACGACCGCCCGCACCGACGAAGAAGGGCGCCGTCTGCTGCAACTGGTAGGCATGCCGTTCAAGCATCAGGTCCAGGCGTAAAGAAGCGCCAGACAGCGTTTCAATGCGTCTCGTGAAGAGTGTTTTTCTTTCAACAGTACCGCGATATGCGGGACTAAGGGCCCGGAAACCGGTGAGCATCACTGCGCCGAAGCCCGGTCCCTCGCCCTGGAGGGGGCAACGATGGCAAAGACTTCAATGATCGTCAAGTCCCAGCGCAAGCCCAAGTACAAAGTTCGCCAGCACAACCGTTGCAGCATCTGCGGTCGGCCACGCGGGTACATCCGCAAATTCGGCCTGTGCCGCATCTGCTTCCGAGAGCGTGCCCTGCGGGGTGAGCTGCCCGGTGTGACAAAGTCGAGCTGGTAGGACTGCGAGGAGGGCTTGTAATGAACATGACCGATCCCATCGCGGATATGCTGACACGCATCCGCAACGCGATCATGGCGCGCCATACTCGCGTGATTGTTCCAGCCTCGAATATGAAGGTCGCCATTGCGCGGATCCTCAAAGACGAAGGCTATATCAAGGATTTCGAGCTGATCCACGACAATCCGCAGGGCACGATTCGCATCACCCTGCGCTATGTGGAGAAGCGCCCGGTGCTCACCCAGCTCAAGCGT
The DNA here is from genome assembly GCA_027307065.1 of Ktedonobacteria bacterium. Classification (GTDB taxonomy): domain Bacteria; phylum Chloroflexota; class Ktedonobacteria; order Ktedonobacterales; family JADMIN01; genus DAHUXT01. The sequence goes on along the minus strand of DAHUXT010000016.1, from coordinate 17,664 downwards.
GTGAGCAAGCCCGGATTGCGCGTCTATACGCGCCGCGACGCGATTCCGCGTGTGCGTGGTGGCCTGGGCACGGCGATCATTTCGACGCCGCAGGGCTTGATGACAGGTCGCCAGGCGTTCCAGCAGGGGCTTGGTGGCGAAGTGGTCTGCTACGTCTGGTAGCCAGGGGGTAAGGTATGTCGCGCATTGGACGGTCGCCGATTACGGTGCCAGCCGGCGTGAAGGTGGAAATGGGACCGGAAAATGCCGTAACGGTCACCGGCCCGAAGGGCAGCCTGTCTCACACCTTCCCCGCGATGCTGACGATCACCAGAGATGGTGATACGATCACTATCGCCCGGCCTGATGACAGCAAGGAGAGCAGATCGCTCCACGGCCTGTCGCGCTCGCTGCTCAACAACATGGTGATGGGTGTCAAAGACGGCTTCACCAAGTCGCTCGAGTTGCAGGGCGTCGGCTACCGTGTCGCGAAGGTGGGCGAGAATCTGGTCTTCCAGGTGGGCTATTCGCACCCGGTGCAGATGATTCCGCCTTCGGGCATCTCGTTCAACGTGGATGGCAACACGCGGTTGAGCGTGACTGGCATCGACAAGCATCTGGTCGGCCAGGTGGCCGCCAACATTCGCTCGATTCGCAAGCCAGAGCCATACAAGGGCAAGGGCATTCGCTACAGCGGCGAGAAAGTGCGCATGAAGGCCGGTAAGGCCGGTAAGGTCGGCGGCAAGAAGTAAGTAGCGTGAGTAGCGTAAGGAGCGGCGCATTTGCGCGTCGCTCGTACCGGTAACGCCGACGGATTGTCGCTCATCCGGGGTGCGCTTCCCGGTCGTGGGTGGACGTAGTGCCAGCCACGTCACGTGTTCCGGCCGGGGAGTGTCTCGGTGATAAAGTGCGACGTTCCGCATGGAGCAGAGAGATGATTAAGAAACACTATTCGAATCAGGCGCGCCTGCGGCGGCACCAGCGCGTGCGCAAGAAGGTTTCAGGCACGACCCAGCGGCCGCGCCTGGCGGTCTTCCGGAGCGCCACGCAGATCTACGCGCAGGTGATTGACGATACGCGCAACCATACGCTGGTGGCCGCTTCCTCGCGTGATCCGCACTTTGCGGAAGACGTGAAGGGCGCCGAGCCACTGGCCGAGAACGACGAGACGGCGGTCGCGATCAAGGGAATCACCGGCAACAAGCGTGTCGTGCAGGCGTGGCAGGTTGGCCAGGTCATCGCGAAGCGCGCGAAGGCGCTGGGCATTACGTCGGTGGTCTTTGACCGCGGCGGCTATATTTATCATGGACGCATCGCGGCGCTGGCTGAAGGCGCTCGCAAGGGCGGCCTGGACTTCTAGGGCGCGGGGGAGCACATGCCAAAGATTGACGCATCGCGGCTGAACCTGGAAGAGACTGTGGTTCAGGTCGCTCGCGTGGCGAAAGTAGTGAAGGGCGGACGTCGCTTCAGCTTCCGCGCGCTGGTAGTGGTTGGCGATCGGGCCGGCCATGTCGGAGTGGGTCTCGGCAAAGCCGGTGAGGTACCCGAGGCCATTCGTAAGGGCGTTGAAGACGCCAAGAAGCATCTGATCGCGGTCCCGTTGCAGGGCACGACGATTCCGTTCCTCTCGCGTGGCCTGTTTGCCGCGTCTGAGGTGATGCTGAAACCCGCCGCCGCTGGCACCGGTGTCATCGCTGGTGGCGCTGTGCGTGCTGTGGTGGAGGCCGCCGGCATTCGCGATATTCTCACGAAGTCGCTCGGCAGCTCGACCTCACTCAACACCGTGATGGCTACGATGAATGGTCTGCGCTCGCTGGCATCTTTCGAGTCGGAGGCGGCCCGTCGCGGACGTACGGTCGCCGAGTTGGTTGGCAAACGCCAGGCGCAGCGCATCTCTGATGAGGCTGCCGCTGCCGCCGTGTACGTGCCCCCAGTGCGCGAAGAGCGCGAAGAGCGCGGCGGTGACCGTCGCCGTGGTGGCCGTGGCGGCCCAGGTGGTGGTCCGGGTGGCGGAGACCGTGGCGCGGGCGGTGGAGATCGTGGCGCAGGCCGCGGTGGCCGCCCTGGCGGTGGTGGTAATCGGCCGGGTGGTCCGCGTCGCTAGCGCGTGTGGAGCAGAAACATATGGCAAAACTTCGGATAACCTATACCAAGAGTGCCATCGGATATAGCGAGCGGCAGAAACGCACCATCGAGGCGCTGGGTCTGCGTAAGCTGCACCATTCGGTGGAGCATGAAGATACGCCCGTCATCCGTGGCATGGTCAATAAAGTCTCGCACCTCGTGCGGGTGGAAGAGGTAGCAGCAGAATGAGACTCGACGAACTGCGATCTCCCGCCGGTGCGCGTCATCGGCGCAAGCGCGTCGGTCGTGGGCATGGCTCCGGTCATGTCAAGACATCTGGCCGAGGCCAGAAGGGCCAGAAGGCCCGAACCGGCGCGCACATTCCGGCGCATTTCGAGGGCGGACAGACACGGTTTGCGACCCGCATGCCGTATCTGGGCGGATTCAAGAATGCGTTCCGGAAAGAGTACATCGTCGTCAACCTGAGTGATCTCAAGGTCTTTGGCGCTGGTGAGCATGTCAACACCGAGACGCTCGCGTCGCACGGGTTGATCCGCTCATCGCACACCAAAGGCATGCTCAAGGTGCTCGGAAACGGCAAAGTGGATCACGCGCTCAATGTCAAAGCGCACAAAGTGTCGGCGTCGGCGCGCGCGGCCATCGAGCAGGCTGGCGGCACCGTCACGCTGATTGCCATCCGTGAGTCGGTCAAGACCCGCCGTTCGGGTAACCCGGCGCCGAAGGCATAGGTGAAGAGCAGCGTCTCTTCTGATGCCTTTGGCCATCGGCATGGCCAAGATGACACGGACATGGCGTTCGTGTACAATACGCGTATGTCTGCCAGAATTCAGATGTTCTGGCAGTCGGCGTACCTAGCAGAGCCACGCGAGCCTGCGCCACCGTTGACCTGTTTCTGGAGGCGAGCATGTTGAACCGCCTACGCAGCATCTGGACTATCCCGGATCTGAGGAATAAGATCCTCTTTACGATAGCCATGCTGCTGGTATTTCGTATTGTGGCCTATGTGCCTGTGCCAGGGATTGACCCGGCCGCGCTCAGCAACGCAAGCAGCCAGAGTAGCGGCAATCTGAAGCAATTCTTTGGCCTGCTCGATGTCTTTACCGGCGGTTCGCTGTATACCTTTGGCATCGCCTCGATGGGTGTTTACCCCTACATCACCGCTAGCATTGTCGTGCAGCTCTTACAAGGCATCATCCCCCGTCTGGGCGCGATGAGCCGCGAAGGCGAGGCGGGACGCAATCGGCTGTCGCAGATTACGCGCTACATCACCGTGCCGCTGGCGCTGCTTCAGGCGTTTGGCCAGATGGCGTTGCTGGTGCAACTGGGCGCGATTCAGCCGACGCAGTTCAATCTCTTCAACGGTAGCTCGTTTGTTCCAACCCTTTCGGCGCTTATCTCGCTAACCGCGGGCACGATGTTCCTGGTGTGGCTGGGCGAATTGATCACCGAGAACGGCATCGGCAACGGCATCTCGCTCATCATCTTTGCCAACATCATGGTGCGTATCCCGCAGCAGATTGGGTCGCAGCTTGTCAGCAACAGCAGCGGCGCGGGCGGCAGCCTAAGCACGGGTGGCGCCATCAACATTCTGTTCGTCATCGCGCTGGCGCTGGCAATGACGTTTGTGATGGTCATGGTCTATCTGGCGCAGCGGCGTATCCCGGTGCAATATCCGGCGAAGCGGCGCATCTTCTCGATGGACCGCGCCGGGCAGGAGACAACGTACATCCCGATGCAGGTCAACAGCGCGGGCATGATTCCGATCATCTTCGCCAGTTCGATGCTGCTGCTACCGACCGTCATCGCGAATTTCATGCAGACCAGCACGAATACCGCCCTGCATACCTTCTTCACGGGCGTGCGCACCTGGCTCGATAGCACGAACTGGTATTACTGGGTGATCTTCGGCGTGATGGTCGCGCTCTTTACCTTCTTCTATGCCACCGTGCTGTGGGAACAGCAGAATCTGGCGGAGAACCTGCAGAAGCAGGGGGCGTTCATTCCGGGCATCCGGCCAGGGCCACGCACCAACGAGTATTTGACGCGCGTACTGCATCGCCTGACGTTCGGCGGCGCGATATTCCTGGGCATCGTGGCGGTGGCCCCGGCGCTCATTACCACCAATCAGAACAATCTACCCTTCCAGGCGGCATCGCTGCTCATCATCGTCGGCGTGGCGCTGGATACGATCAAACAGCTCGAAGCGCAGATGGTGATGCGTAATTACTCAGGCTTCCTGAGCTAGCACACGTCGCGAGGCGTGGATAGTCGTGAGGCGCGCGGGTCGTCCGGTGGGGCAGGCTCGCGCGCTTCTGACGTGCATGTAAAGCGTGCATGCAAACGCACCGACCCAATCCCATACTGAGCAGGTAAAACTCGATGAACGTCGGCTGCAATGGAGCAGTCGACAATCCCGGTCAGCGGATCGGACGCAACCGGACGCAACAGGAGGCGCATGCTATGAATCTCATGCTGCTGGGCGCGCAGGGTAGCGGCAAAGGCACTCAAGGTGCGCTGCTGGCGTCGCGGTTTGGTCTGGTGCTCTGCGCAAGCGGCGACATGCTGCGCGAAGCCATGGCCCAGGATACGCTGATTGGGCAGCAGGTGCGTCCGTATGTGGACCAGGGCAATCTGGTTCCCGATGAGCTCATGATCGGCATGGTGCTGGAGCGGCTGCGCGGCCTGAAGGATGTCCGTGGCATCATTCTGGATGGCTTCCCGCGCACCCTCGCGCAGGCGCAGTCGCTCGATGCGCGCCTTGCGGAGATGGGCACGTCGATTGCGCAGGTGATCTATCTGGAGGTGCCGCGTGAGCTATTGCTGTCGCGGCTGCTCGACCGCTATATCTGCCGTGCGCACGGACACATCTATAACCTGAAAACGAACCCACCGAAGACGCCGGGCATCTGTGACATCGATGGCAGCGAACTCTACCAGCGAGTCGACGACCAGGGCGAGCAGATTCAGCAGCGGCTGAATATCTTTTTCTCAGAGACGTTGCAGTTGACCGACTACTACGGGAAGCAAGGCAAGCTGATCACAGTCGACGGTACCCAATCGATCGAAGTCGTGAACCAGGCGATTCTCGCGGACTTGAAGGTGACTGATCGCTGACCGATAGCGTCGGTAGCGCCGGATGGAAGAGCACGGAGCGATAGCGTGGCAGTGCAGTATTACAGCCGAACAGAGATTGCGGGCATCCGCCGCGCGGGCCAGATCGTGATGGCGATTCTGGAGGAGTTGCGCCAGGCCGTGCGGCCGGGAATTACCACCGCCGCGCTCGATGCGCTCGCCGTTCGCGCGTTGAAGCGGCACGGCGCCACCTCCAACTTCCGCGGCTACACGCCGGTCAAGGGTATTATGCCGTTCCCCGGTGTCATCTGCTCCTCGGTGAATGAGGCCATCGTACACGGCATTCCCGGCACATACGCGCTGCGCGAGGGTGACATTCTTTCGATTGATTTTGGCGCGGTGGTGGATGGCTGGCACGGCGACTCGGCTATCACGGTTCCGGTGGGCACCGTGACCCCTGAGGCGCAGCGGCTGCTGGATGTGACGCAGGAGGCGCTGCATCTCGGCATCGCGGCGGCGCGTGGCGGCAACCGGGTGATGGATATCAGCCGCGCCATCCAGACGTATGTGGAGGGCGAAGGATTCTCGCTCATTCGCCGCTACACGGGTCACGGCATAGGGCGCGCCCTGCACGAAGATCCGACGGTGCCCAACTACGTGGACCCGAAGATGGCAAATCCGCTGCTGCGGCCGGGGATGGTGATGTGTATCGAGCCGATGGTGAGCGCGGGCAGGCCCGGCACACGCGAGTTGGCCGACCGCTGGACCGTGGTGACGGCCGACGGCAGCCTGGCCGCGCATTTCGAGCACACGGTTGCGATTACATCAGGCGATCCCGACGTGCTGACGGCGCATAGTGACGGTCCACTGGCAACATCAAGATCAACATCAACATCGCCGTCAGCGGGGAAGCCATGATGTGCCATGAATTGCGTGTTGTTGGGCATGGGCCACTTGCGGGCGCCGAGGCCATATGCTATACTTGGAAGTTGGCTGCGGCTTTTTGCTTCCCTGCATATTCGTGTCTGCTCGGCTCTCGTCTGAGCGGGTGATTTTCGGGTGTCTGGGAGGTATCGCCTGATCGTTTGCCCGAGTGGCGCAAGCCCGCGATGTGCGGGAAATTAGGCGATGGCAGCAGAGAAAGGATGTTATGCCCAAGCGTGATGCTATTGTGGTCGAGGGTACCGTCGCGGAGGCCCTGCCCAATGCAATGTTTCGTGTGACGCTGGATGGTGGGCGCTCGGTGCTGGCGCACCTTTCGGGCAAAGTTCGCCTGAATTTCGTGCGTGTGGTGCCGGGAGATCGGGTGCAGGTGGAGCTTTCCCCCTACGACCTGAGCAAAGGCCGCATCACCTGGCGCGATCGCCGCTAGCGGCGGTCTGAATCTCTGGCGAGGAGTGCGTTGCGGACGTCCAGTGTGGACGACCAGCTGGATTGACTGAGAGCATGCGCGATCGGCGATGCGAACGTGCTGAACGCATTGCGCACGGATGCTCGGATAGTCGCTGACACGTCAGCCACACGAGCGCGGTACTGCTGAAGTACTGGCGCGTGCGGCAAGTGAGACGCGCAGCCCGGCGCGTGCGTCCAACACAGTGAGGGTTCCGCAGCATTCCAATCCCGAGAGCGCGCGGGCGGATAAGGCATCAAGCGGCGCTTGACATAGAGTATCTGCGGCCCGCGGGTTGGCTGAGATGGCCGAGCCTGGGTGGCAGTGGCTGGAGGATGGATTGAGGAGGCTGGCGTGAAGGTACAGGCATCGGTAAAACCCCGTTGCGATGGCTGCAAGGTCATCCGGCGCAAGCGTGTGGTCATGGTGATCTGTAGCAAAGATCCCAAGCACAAGCAGCGCCAGGGCTAGGATACGTCGACCAGACGTTTCCGCATCGGTTCTCGATCGTTTCTTGCGCCTGGATACTTGGTTGGGTACCCAGGCAGTAGCGTTTTTCAAGCGACTTTTGATGTGGCGTTCTGCGAACAGCGAGGAGGATCTGGCGCATGGCCAGAATCGCCGGGGTAGACATTCCCCGCGAAAAGCGTGTGGAGATTTCGCTCCAGTATATCTTCGGCATTGGCGAGACCACGAGTAAGCAGGTGTTGGCGGCGACGCGTGTGAATCCTGATACGCGCGTGAAAGACCTGACCGAAGAAGAGGTCGCTCGCCTGCGTGAATTCATCGATCGCAATTACAAGGTCGAGGGCGATCTCCGGCGCGAAGTGGATATGAATATCAAGCGGCTGATCGAGATCGGCTGCTATCGCGGGATTCGTCACCGCCGCAATCTGCCGGTGCATGGCCAGCGCACGCGCACAAACGCGCGCACACGCCGTGGCCCGCGCAAGACGGTGGCTGGGCGCAAGAAGGCCGCTAAGAAGTAATCGCGTCTGACTCGGTGTCAGATCTGGTGTCAGATCTGGCGTCAGATCTGGTGTCAGGCAAGGGTCGCTTCGTCACACTGACGGCGACGATCTCAGGAGGAATCATCCAGCATGGCGGAAAAGACGCCCAAGCGGGCAGTCGGACGTCAGCGGCGGCGTGAGCGAAAGTCCGTGCCGCGCGGCAAGGCGTATATCCAGGCGACATTCAACAATACGATGGTCACCATCACCGATCCCAATGGCAACGCGCTCTCGTGGAGCAGCGCCGGGGCATCGAGCTTCAAGGGCTCGCGCAAGAGCACTCCCTATGCCGCGCAGATTACGGCGGAAAGCGCCGCGCGCAAGGCGATGGAGCATGGCGTGCGCCAGATCGAGGTTTACGTGCGCGGACCGGGCGCCGGGCGTGAGTCGGCGATTCGTTCGCTGCAGGCGGCTGGCCTTCAGGTTGTCTCGATCACCGATGTCACGCCGATTCCGCACAATGGCTGTCGGCCACCGAAGCGGCGGCGTGTCTAAGGGAATCTGACTCCCTTGGCGCTGGATGATGATGCGCGCGGCTGGCGTTTTGGCGCTGCCGCACCTACACTCACTACGAGATATCACGGATATCGGATCTGAAACACAGCGGCTCATCGTCGGATGCGCCAGACTTGCACGATAGATGCGCGTGAAGCGACCTGGAGTGCGTGTACGTAAGGCCCGCCTTCGTCCTGGGCGGCCCGGAACTGGTCTATTAGTCAGGGCAGTTCTGCGGGAATCGTGTATAGCCCACGATCTACCCGGTAGCCATGCGATACACGCCGCGCGAAGAAACGCGAGAACATACCTTTCGGAGACGAATGCGCCTGTTTTGCGGGCACGAGACGCTGCGGCTGGCGTCGCGAGCAACGAGATACGGCTGGCAAACGCTCGAAGAGGTACACCGCCACTCTGGCAACGGGCCAGGTGGCGCCCGAACACCGCCGGATGTTGTGGCTGGCGAACGCAAGCATCATGCTGCGGGCGCTGCCGAATACATGCGCCGAATTTATCGGGGCGGATCGTTCGAGAATGAGGCACTCCAGACCCAGGCAATGCCTGAGGAGGACGAACGGACTACTATGGCTCGATATACTGGCCCGGTTTGCCGGTTGTGCCGGCGTGAGGGCGTCAAACTATTCTTGAAGGGTGAGCGCTGCCTTGGCCCGAAGTGTGGCATCGAGCGGCGCAATACGCGGCCCGGTCAACATGGCCAGGCGCGTGGACGCAAGCCATCTGGCTACGCGCTGCAACTGCGCGAGAAGCAGAAGGTTCGCCGCACGTATGGCGTGCTGGAGCGGCAGTTCCAGCGGTACTTCGAAATCGCGGCACGGCGCCCTGGCAAAACCAGCGATAACCTGCTGCAAATGCTTGAAATGCGTCTCGATAATGTTGTCTATCGCTTGGGCTTCGCCGATTCGCGCGCGCAGGCCCGTCAACTCGTCACTCATGGCCACTTTCAGGTGAATGGCCGCAAGTCCGACATCCCGTCGATGATTTTGCGCCCAGAGACCATGCTGGCAGTGCGCGACGGCAGCAAAAATCTGGAATACTTTAAGACACGCGCGCTGATGTTGGCACAGAAGGGTATTCCGCCCTGGCTGCGTCTTGATGCCAATACGCTCTCGGGCCGAATTCTCGCTCTGCCCACCCGGCAGGAGCTGAACCTGCCCTTCGATGAAGCGCTGGTCGTCGAGTACTATCAGCGGTAAGAGGAGGGGATTCCCTTGCTAGATATTGCTCTGCCTCATATCAAATCTATCGAGGCCGAAGAAAATTTCGCCAGCTACGACATCGAGCCACTGGAGGCAGGGTACGGTCGCACCCTGGGCAATGCGCTGCGCCGTGTGCTGCTCTCGTCTCTGCCGGGAGCTGCGATTACCGCGATCAAGATCGAGGGCGCGAATCATGAGTTCCAGGATGTTCCGGGCATCCGGGAAGATGTCACCGACATCGTACTCAACGTCAAGAAGATTCGCCTGAAGGCGCACACGGATCAGCCCGTGACGATGCGTATCGAGGTGAGCGGCGAGCGCGTGGTGACGGCGGCGGACATCGTGGCGCCCACCACGGTCGACATCATCACGCCCGATGTCTACATCTGCACGTTGGATAACTCCAGCGCCCACCTGGAGATGGAGCTCATCGTCGAGACCGGCAAAGGCTATGTGCCTGCCGAGACCAAAGAGGGCCAGGCCATCGGCGTGATCCCGGTGGACGCCATCTTCTCGCCCGTGCAGAAGGTCAACTACAACGTTGAGAATACGCGCGTCGGGCAGATGACGAACTACGACAAGATCACGCTGCAAATCTGGACGGATGGCTCCATCAACCCTGACGACGCGCTCAAGCAGGCGGCGCAGGTGCTGGTGCAGCACTTCCAGATGATCTCCGATCATATCGCGCCGAAGTCGGACGAATACATCGACATTCACACTGGTGACGGCACCTACCCCATCGACACGAAGCCGGGCGACAAACCTGTCATCCCGATCGCGGCGCGCATCTACGAGATGCCCATCGAGGAACTTGATCTCACCGTGCGCGCGTACAACTGCCTCAAGCGCAGTGGCATTACCAAAGTTGGCCAGATACTCATCATGTCTGAAGAGGACCTGCTTGCCGTGCGCAACTTCGGCGAGAAGAGCCTGAACGAGCTCAAAGATAGCCTCAAGGAGCGCGGTCTGCTGCCCACACCGGCGCAGTTAGAGCGCTTCAACGAGAGCAATCTCAACGGCGCGAACGGATATGATGAGCTGAACGAAGACGACGAGGAATAGTACCGTGAGACATCGGATGGCGGGCAACCGCATCAATATGCCTGAACCACGGCGGCGTGCTGCCGTTCGGAGCATGGTGGATGGGCTGTTCATTTGGGAACACATCAACACCACCGACGCACGGGCGCATGTGGCGCAGAGCGAGGCCGAACGGCTCATCGCCCTTGCCATTCGCGGCCATAAGCGCGCCTGGGACCACCTGACCGCTGTCGTGCCCGATCACGAGGCGGCGGAACGTGTGCTGGCGCTGGCTCGCCGCGGGCGGTTCTCGCTCGACGAGACGATCCCCAGCAATGAGGATCGCGCCAATCTCGGCAAGTATCCGCTGAGCCCGGAGGCCCGCAAGCGCAAAGAAGACCGGCTGGCGGCGCTGAAGAAAGAGATGCTCGCCATCATCAAGAATCAGGACGATGCGCAGAAGGCGCTGACCGCCGCCCGCGAGGCGATGGCCATTGAGCTGCACGCGCGTCGCACGATTCTCAAGCGTCTGCCACGCGAGACGACTGTCAAGAAGATATTCGAACAGTTCGTTCCGCGTTTTTCTGGTCGAAACGGCGGCTATACACGCATCACCAAGCTGGGTGCCCGGCGCGGCGATGGCGCGCATATCGTCCGGCTCGATCTCGTGTAGTTCTTTCTCAATTCATTCTGGCTGACCGAAACAGGAGGTCTGCCGACGCATGCGGCTGGCGGCGCTCGTTGCCTATGATGGCACGTGCTTCAAGGGGTTTCAGCGACAGGCGCCCGAACGCGGGCGAACCGTGCAGGGCCATCTGGAAGACGCGCTGGCCACATTGACTGGCGTCGCGACTCCTGTGGAGGGCGCGGGCCGTACCGATCGCGGTGTGCATGCCAGCGGGCAGGTGATTACCTTCTCGTCGGAGGCGGTCCATCGCGAGGCCACCTGGCTTCGGGCGCTGAATGCGCTCTTGCCAGACGATGTGGCGGTACGGACGGTGCGAGTGGTAGATGATGGTGTGCATGCGCGCAAGAGTGCGCTGGCCCGCAGCTACTGCTACCGCATCCTGTGCGATCCGGTGCGCGCGCCACTGCGCGAGCGGTACGCCTGGCGGGTCCATCAGCGGCTGGAGGCCGGGGCGATGCGCGAGGCGGCCCATCGGCTGCTGGGCGAGCACGACTTTGGCGCGTTCGGTTCCAGCCCGCGTGATAGCCGTGAAGATGGCTACCGGGGACACACCGTGCGGACACTGCTCCAGGCAGAGTGCGACTGGCGCGCGCCGATAGGCGATGCTGTGGACGATGCGCCACCAGATGAGGTGGAGTGTCGTTTTACGGCGAATGCGTTTTTGACAGGTATGGTTCGGCGGCTGGTCGGCACGTTGGTGCTGGTTGGCTTCGGGCGGTTATCATTGGATGACTTCCAGCGGATACGGGAGGCTCGCGCGAAGGCGCATCCGGGGATGCTCGCGCCCGCGCAGGGACTTTGCCTGACGGGCGTTCACTACCCTGCGGGCCTGATCGACTGGAGCGTCACTCCGGTGGCGTTCCCAGCAGAGCCAGGGTCGTAGCTGGTGGGAGCACATGAGACTACTGTGCGAATGGAGAGCATGAAGTTATGAATCCGAAGACGTATAGCGCCAAGCGCGATGATCTCGATCCGCGTTGGTACGTCATTGACGCCGAGAACAAGGTGCTGGGCCGGTTGGCGACCGAGATTGCCCAGGTGTTGCGCGGCAAGTTCAAGCCAACGTTTACGCCGCACATGAATGGCGGCGATTTCGTCATCGTCGTCAACGCCTCGAAGGTCGCGGTAACCCGTGGCCGCGAGGACAAGAAGATCTACTATCGCCACTCACAGTACCCTGGCGGCCTCAAGCAAGAGACGCTGGGTCAGGCGCTGGAGAAGCACCCCGATCGGGTGATCGAGCGCGCGGTGAAGGGTATGCTCCCCCACAACCATCTCGGCGCCGATATGCTGCGCCGGTTGAAGGTCTATGGCGGGCCAGAGCACCCGCACGAAGCGCAACAGCCGGTCGTCTGGGAGCGCCCAAACGCAGAGGCCGTGCTCGCGGAGCAGAAGGCCGCTGCCGAATCCGCCGAAGCGACGGCAAAGAAGTAGTAGCCACGAGAACATCTGGCAACCATCTGGAGGAAAGACACCTTGGCAGAAAATCTTGGGCCGTACTTCTACGGCACGGGGCGGCGGAAGACTGCCGTGGCGCGTGTGCGCCTGCACCCGAATGGCGACGGACGCATCATCGTCAACGGCCGCGAGGCCAACGAATACTTTGGTCGTGAGGCGCTGATGATGCAGGTGCGCGCACCGATGCGTCTGCTGGAGATTGGCCCGCAGTTCACCGTCTCGGTGAAGGTGGTCGGCGGTGGCACGAGCGGCCAGGCTGGCGCGATTCGCCACGGGTTGGCGCGCGCGCTGGTGCGGCTGGACGAGGCGAACAAGCCCGCGATGCGCAAGGCGGGCTTCCTGACGCGCGACCCGCGCATGAAGGAACGCAAGAAGTACGGCCTCAAGCGCGCCCGCAAGGCGCCGCAGTACACCAAGCGCTAATTGCGCTCCGGCTCCTGAAACGATACCCCCGCCTGCCACGGTGGGGGTATTTGTGTTGGGGTGCCGCTGGCGGTTTATGCCTCTGGAACCCAGCCGATGGCGGCGCAGAGCGTCAGCGCGAAGAAGGCATCTGGTCCGGTAAACGCTTCTTCGAGCGCCTGGAACATCGCGTCGAGCTGTGACTGGTCGGCCCATCCTTGCGCCCGCGCCGTATCCACGAAGGCGGGATCGTGAAACCAGGGCTTGAGCGTCAGCGAGAAGATGTACGGCGACATCTGATCGTTCCCACCGCCGACGGCGTAGGCAAATCCCGCTGTGCGCTCGAAGCCCGCCTCGCGCAGCAAACGGCGCTGGTGGCGGGCATAGTAGGGGCTGGCGCCGTTTATCTCGGAAACCCGCCGGTAGAGTTGTATCGCCTCAGCCGTCAGCGGTGACGACGATTCATGGATCATCGAGGCGTAGTCGGGATCTTTGATGCCAATGATGCCACCTGGCTTGAGCACCCGACGCATTTCCTTCAGCGCCCGTGCCGGATCACTCAGGTGCTCCAGCACGGTATGAGCGAATGCGGCGTCGACGCTGGCATCGGCAAAAGGCAACTCATAGATGTTGCCCACCTGGAAATGCACGTTCGCCACGTGGTGCTCAGTGGCCCAGGTGCGCGCCGCCTCGATCTGGCTGAGCTCGCGATCGATGCCGATCACTTCTCCAGGAGCTACCGTTTCGGCCAATCCTACGGTGATTGACCCCTGACCGCAACCGCAATCGATCACCCGCATTCCCGGCCGCAGGTGTGGGAGGAAGAAATCGGCGTCTTGCAGCGCGCTGCGCATCGAGAGAAAACTGCGGTGTTCCTCGCTATAGCCGTGGGTATAGGTTTCTTGGGGAGCTTCAGGGATATTCGGCGTGGCTGAATCGCCTGGAGCGTCAGGAATGCTAGATGGACCCGGTTGCATGGGGCGGCTCCTCGTCGGTATTCGTCGATATCGCGGCGCAGGGGTACGACGCCGCGCTCCACATTGCACCACATTCCACGGGGCGACAGAATACAACGCGCATCACAGGGGACGACCTACGAGTATCAACCAAGGGGTTGGAGTTGGTATGCCCACATAATAGCACTGCTCCCGACCGGAATGGGCCGAGAGCAGCGATCATTATTTGGAGACTGTGGTCGAGGCGATTGACGTTAACGCGTCCGTGTGCCCACGAATCGCCCCAGCAGGCGGGGCCAGCCATAGGCTGCCAGCGCACCGAGCACGAGCGCGACGACACCAGCGATGCCGACCGCGTTCGGGTCGAACCAGTTGCGGTTGTGCAGCAGATTGGTGGCCAGCAGTTGATAGACGAACAGCGCCAGCGCAAATCCCACGATCACCGCGAAGCCAATCGCCGCGATGGTGGTGAGCCGCGTCTGCGCGTCGCGTGGCAGGATCGATCCCTGGAGCGTGCGCACGGAGAAGAAGGCGAAGAAGCCGACCATCGCCAGTACGAGCGCCGCGACCAGCCAGCCGCCCACCGCTGGGATATTCCCAACGCCGAAGAGAACCAGTAGGACGACCACCGCGAGGATGCCAACCAGCACGTACGGCGCGCGTGTGCCGAAGACGCTGAGCGCCATATTCAGGCCCGCCAGCACGGGGGCTGCCCAGAGCAGGCGCCCATTGAGCCGCTGGGCGATCAGATATTCGCCGTAGCTCTGCCGCCACTGGCGCTTCTTGAAGTAGATGCGCCCACGCAGGCTATGAGAGCTGGCTGTGCTGAGCGCCGGGTTTTGCTTCTCGGCGGCATCGAGCGACGTCAACGCGTCGTCATAGCGGCGCACCTCTACCAGCGCGTTCGCCTTGATGACCTCTGCCTGAGCGATCGCAGCGGGGCCAAGTGTCGTGCGGCCATAGCGCATGGCGGAATCGGTCGCCACCACCGCGCCCGCCGGATCCTTGTCGCTCATCAGGATGATGGCGCGCATCAGGTGGGCATTAGGTGAACGCGGATCGAGACGGCACGCCTCTTCGATCTCGGAGCGCGCTACCTTCATATCACGTTTGGCTGCCATCACCTCCGCCAGTTGCACGTGCGCGTTGGCGTTGCGCGGGGCAAGCTGGATGGCGCGGCGGGCTGTCTCCTCAGCCTCGCCAGGGACACGGAAGCCGCCTTGCTGCGTGAGTGCGGCAGAGAGCGACAGCAGCGCGTCGACGTTCTTCGGCTGATCGCGCACCACCCGGCGAATCTCGCCCAGCGCCTCCGCGTTGCGCCGCAGTTGCAGCAGAATCTGTCCGAGCAGCAGCCGTGCCGAGGCATCGTCGGGGCGTCGTTCGAGTTGTTTACGGGTGAGCCGCTCGGCTTCTACCACGTCGCCGTTGGCCAGCGCCAGTTTTGCCCGGCCTAGCGGACCCGCTGGCACTGCGCCAGCATTGCCCTGGCCGCCGCGAAATGTCATTCGATTCATATGGAAGTGTTCGTCCTTCTCCTCCCGGCGCCATCCGCGACAGCGAGGACACTGCACAATGCAGGGATAATAGCAGGTGTGTAGCAGCACACGCCCACCAGCATCGCGCTGGGGAGCATATTACCCTCTATTATACTCCGTTCGCGCCCCCGGCGAAATCCTTCGGGCATCCCGACAAGAAACGCGCCAGCGGCCTGGTCAACTGTAGTGTTGTGTCGACAGATGTCGCGCGCAGGATTTCCGCAGAGTTGGCGCAGAATGTGAGAGCGATGAGAGCCGCGGCGGGTCCGGTACGAAGCCGTGTCACGCACACCGCGCATCTGGTGATGCCGACTATGGTTTGTGCGCTGCGCGCCGCGCCGAAAGAATGGAACGGTGTCAGGCGTCTCAGGGACAGTGCGATGAGGCGCCAGGGACGTCGCCGTCATTCCTCCGCGACCGCTTGCTATGCCAATGCAGAAAGTGTGATTCCCATGGACGTCGTGCAATTCGGACGGTGGCTCGGCGAGCGCCGCCGGGCCTGTGGCTGGACGAGCCAGCGCGCGCTGATGGCGAGCGCCCAGGAACACCCACACACACGCGATCTGGGGATTTCTGAGGCGTTTCTCGCGCGGCTGGAGGCGGGCCTGTTGGCTTATCCGTTCCGTGGCGTGGTGCGGAAGCGGGTGCTCGCGCTAATCTGGCTGCTGTGCCAGTCTCCGCGCCAGATACGCGACTATCTGCGACTCGCCGGGCTGGCAAATCTGAACTCAGAAGAGCAGGAGATAATTCGGTCGGCTCTCGCGTCATTCATCACTTCGTCGACAACGGCAGCGCTGCTTCTTCCAGCGCGCCCAGTGCGTCTGCTGGGGCAGGCCGCGGCACTGAATGATCTGCTGCACATGCTGCGCACATCGGAGTCGGGCCTGTGTGTGGTTGCGGGTATGCCGGGCGTAGGCAAGAGCGTGCTTGCCTCCGAGGCGCTGCACCTGCTGGTTGCCGACGAACAGACATGTCACGCGCTCTTTCCGGATGGCATATTGACATGTAGTGGTGTCGGTCGGCGTGGCGCTTATGGCTTGATCGCGCTGCTCGACGAATTGTGCACAGTGTTCGGGGCGAATCCGCTCACGGGTTTGGCGGCGGGGCGACAAGGCGACAAACCGAGGCAATTCGGCGATCGCATAGCTCGGCCTGACCTGGCGGGCGTCCTCAACCGTACACGCGCGGCAGTCGCTGGCAAGCGATTCCTGCTGCTGATTGACGATATGGATGCGCGATTCCCGCTGCGTGAAGCGCTCGATGCGGTGTTGGCGACAGGCCACGCCGCTGGAGTTGCTAGCGCGCCAGAGACGGAGCGACGAGTCGTGCTGGTGACGAGCCGATTTGTGCCGGAGGCAGGGCTGACGCGCATGCGACTCGACGTTCCTCTTCTCGATGATGATGCCGCCCTGTCGCTGCTGACAACGCTGCTGCAGCGTGATCTGAGGCCGGGTGAACTCCCGCATGCGCGTGGAATCTGCCGGGCAGTGGGAAATGTGCCGCTGGCGATTGAACTGGCAGCCACGGCGGTGCTCTCTGAGGGTATTCCCCTGCCATTGCTAGAGGCGCGATTAGCCAGACACGCGCTCATCATCTCCACAGATAGTGGACGCGAATTGCGCCAGCGGCTGGAGCACGAGCTGGACGCCCTCGATGCGGACGCCCGCGAGTTGTTTGCGCTGGTCTCGGCGCTTGGCACGCCGGAGTTTACGCTGCACGCGGCAGCGGCCCTGCGCGATGCCCGCTGGCCAGCGTCAAGCACTGGCGAGGCTATCCCAGAACCGGCGCGGGTCCTCGACAATGCGGCACGTACCGCTGTGGGGGAAGACCGTCTTGCGCGAACCGCCGCGTTGCTGGGCCAGCTGGTGCGCCACTCGTTGCTTTCAGCCGAGGGCGAGGCATGTTATGGTGGCAATGAGGGCGACAGGGATGACTGTGGCCGTGGCGTGCGCTATCGCTTGCATCCGCTCGTCTATGCCTATGCGCGTGAGCGATTGAACCTGCTGGGTGTCGTTCCGCGAGGGCACGCCCACGAGAATGTGCAACGTTATGCCATGCGGTTCCTGGCATGACACCGTGAAGAGCCAGCGGCGCTGACACGGCAAAGCGTATCTGGCCGGGAAGCCTCCGCGCGAAATACGGTAATCCCGGCTGGAAGTATGCTCGTATACGTCCTCGGGCGAACGTGGTACGCTCTCTCAGCACATACCTGGCAACGGATCTTGAAGAAGAGAGGGCGAGACGGGTGAATACAGGCGAGCCAGGCGCGACGACCACTGTCGCGCTGCTGCGTGGCATCAATGTCGGCGGCCACCGACTAATCAAAATGGCCGACCTGACGCGGATGTTCGAGG
>DAHUXT010000169.1 GCA_027307065.1 Ktedonobacteria bacterium | reverse complement strand
CGGATACGGTGTCGTCGGCGTCAGGGTGAAGAGCGCCAAGAGCGCGAGTGATTGCGCCACGAGGCCAAGGGTCGCTGGGAGCATGCCGCCGATACGGTCGGCCCAGCGGCCACTCAACGGCCCGACGATGGAGCTGACCAGCGGCATTGGCAGAATGAGCAGCGCGGCGGTCAGCGGGCTATAGGCGCGCACACCCTGCAGGTAGAAGATCAGCAGGAAATTGACGGCGAAGATGGCCAGCGATTGCAGCGTGGCGGCGGCCAGTGAGAACGCGTAGGTGCGGTTCTCGAAGAGGCTCAGATCCAGCATCGGATAGGTGATGCGCCGCTCGCGTATGATGAACAGCGCCAGCGAGACGACAGCGAGTGCGAAGAGCGCGAGAATCGGCGGTGTGAGCCAGCCAGAGCCGATGCCGCCAGTGATGGCAAGCAGCAGCGCCACCAACCCAACACTAAACAGCACGGCGCCCAGGATGTCGAACCGCTCGCCTTTCGGATTCGGCGCGATGTCGTGTAGCAGCAGATAGGCGAGCAGCGTCGCCACAATACCCATCGGCAGGTTCACCAGAAATATCCAGCGCCAGGATGTCGTCGCCAGAATCAGTCCACCAAGCACCGGGCCAAGCACGCTGCCCGCGCCCCAGGTGATGGCGTTGAAGCCCATCGCCATGCCACGCTGCCGCGCCGGGAAAACCTCAGTGATGATCGCCATTGAGTTGGCCAGCAGCATCGCGCCACCGAGTCCCTGGATGACCCGTGAGGCGATCAGCATGGTGTCGCTCTGCGAGAGGCCACAGGCAACCGAGCCGAGCGTGAAGACGATGAAGCCAAGATTGTACATGCGTACGCGGCCAAACATGTCGGCCATGCGTCCGAAGGTGAGCAGCAGCGCCGTGCTGACCAGCAGATACGCCATCAGCACCCAGGTCATCCGCACGAGGTTGGAATGCAGGTCCTGGAGCATGGCTGGCAGGCCAAGAATGACGATCGTGGAGTCGATGGCGACCATCATAGCGCCGATGGTGGTCACGAATAACGCGATCCACTTGTATTCGATCTTTCGCATCATAAACACCTGAAGATGAGGACGGTATTGTGACGTAAACGTGAAGGTCATGCTTACTCCCGAAAGTATAGCATGGGGCATACCCCTGCGATAGCTGGCCGAAGGGCCAGGGTTCGTTGGTCATCGTTGCGGCGCGAACGCGCGCGTGCGACCTAAGAATCGGGCTAAGTGCCCCTCGCTTCAGCTATGGGGGTGAAAGCTGGGTCGACCGCAGGCGACAACAGTCCCCGCTGCTTGACTGCTCATATCCTATGGTGTACAATTAGGATATGAGAACGTTTGAGTATCGCCTGTATCCCAGCCGCGCACAGCACCAGCAGTTGATGGCCTGTCTGATCGAAGCGCGGGCCATTTACAACGAGATGCTGGCAGCCCTGAAAGCGCAGTATGAGACCAACAACACGTTCCCCTCGAAGTATGACCTGACGGCGCGCTTCAAGGGACGCGGCGGCGATCTCGTGCCGGCGACCACTGTGCAAACGCTGGCGGATCGGCTCAGCAAGGCGCTCAAGCGGTTCTTGCAGATGAAAGACCTGGGTTTGCCCGTAGGCTTCCCCCGCTTCAAGACACCGAATCGCTGGCACAGCATCCAGTTGCGCCAGTATGCCACCAGTCGTGACGTGTGGCTGGATGACGATGGGAAACATCTGCACGTCCCGGCCAAACTGGGACGGCTGCTCAAGATCAAGGTGCATCGCCCGCTGGTGGGCACGCCTGTGACGGCGCATCTGGTCTTGCGGGCAGATGGGCACTGGTACGCGCTGATCGTCTGTGAGACGACACCGCAGGATGCGCAGGGTATTGCGCATCCTGCGCGAGTGGCGTGCGTCCACACGGCTATTGGGTTGGACGTCGGCTTGAAGGTCTTCCTGGCGGACTCCGCGGGCGGTATGGTCGAGAACCCGCGCCACTATCAGTGGGGGCAGAAGCGTCTTGCGCAGGCACAACGCACGGTCTGCCGCCGCAAAAAGGGGAGCCATCGCCGCCGCAAGGCGAACCGGGTAGTCGCGTGCAAGCACCTGAAAATCAGCCGCCAGCGCCGCGACTTCCACTTCAAGACTGCGAAACAGTATGCCGAGCAGTACAGCCGTATCTGTGTTGAAGACTTGAATATCACCGGAATGGTGAAGAACCGTTCCTTGGCCAAGAGCATTCACGACGCCAGTTGGAGCGCGTTTCTCGACATCCTCACAGATAAGGCTGAGAGAGCCGGTCATGTGGTGGTGCGAGTCCCCACGCGCTTCACGTCCCAAAAGTGCAGTCGGTGCGGTGAGTATGTTCAAAAGAGTTTGAGCGTGCGCACCCATATCTGTCCTTTCTGCGGACTGGTCGAAGACCGCGACGTGAACGCCGCCAAGAACATCAAACAGGCAGGGGCACTGCCTTCAGGGACGGGAGCCGATGGGCTGCCGGATGAACTGAGAAGCCCCCGGCTTTAGCTGCGGGGAGTTGTCACCTTTCCTGTGTGCGATAACTGCGTAACACAACATGCCAACGAGGACATGTGGATTTGCGGCTCTTCCCGGCCTGCGGCCACCCTTCCCGCAAGAGCAGGGTGGTTTACGACCCCTCTCCCGGTGGGGGAGGGGCTGGGGAGGGGTCCGCGTGGAAGGGATGGGAAACCATGAGCGATTCGAAGCCGCGAGAGCAGCGACGGCCAGCGACGAGCGCGAATGCTGACCAGTGGCGCGAGACGACCTATGCCCGCGCGGTCGCAAAGCAAGGCGAGCGCGAGGCCAGCTTCAGCACCAGTTCCGGCATTCCGGTGGAACCGCTCTACACCGCGCAGCATCTCGCCGACTGGCAGCCTGAGACGGCGCTGGGGTATCCCGGCGAGTATCCCTACACGCGCGGCATCCAGCCTACCATGTATCGCGGTCGTTTCTGGACGATGCGCCAGTATGCCGGGTTCTCGTCGGCAGAGGAGTCGAATCAGCGCTACCGCTATCTGCTGGAGCAGGGAACGACGGGCCTCTCGGTCGCCTTCGATCTGCCGACCCAGACCGGTTACGACTCCGATCACGTGCTGGCCAAAGGCGAGGTTGGCAAAGTCGGCGTGCCGATTTGCCATCTCGGAGATATGCGCGCGCTGTTCGACGGCATCCCACTCGACACCATGAACACCTCGATGACCATCAACGCCACCGCCTCGATTCTGCTCGCGCTCTACATCGCCGTCGCCAAAGAGCAGGGCGCGGATATCCGCAAACTGTCTGGTACGGTGCAGAACGACATCCTCAAGGAATACATCGCGCGCGGCACGTATATCTATCCGCCCCAGGCCTCGATGCGCATCATCACGGACGTCTTCCGCTTTTGCGCCGACGAAGCGCCCAGTTGGAACACTATCAGCATCAGCGGCTACCACATCCGCGAGGCTGGCTCGACCGCCGCGCAAGAGATCGGCTTCACCCTCTCCAACGGCATCGCGTACGTGCAGGCGGCCGTCAGCGCCGGGCTGGATGTCGACCGCTTCGCCGGGCAGCTTTCGTTCTTCTTCAACGGCCACAACAACTTCTTCGAAGAGGTTGCCAAGTTCCGCGCGGCGCGGCGAATGTGGGCACGCATCATGCGCGAACGATTCGGCGCGAAGGATGCGCGCTCGCTGCTGCTGCGCTTCCACACGCAGACCGCTGGTTCAACGCTCACCGCCCAGCAGCCCGATAACAACGTCGTGCGCACGGCGTACCAGGCGATGGCGGCGGTGCTTGGCGGCACGCAGTCGCTGCATACCAACTCGAAGGACGAGGCGCTCTCACTGCCCACCGAGGCGGCGGTGCGGCTGGCGCTACGCACACAGCAGATTCTGGCGTATGAGACGGGTGTCGCCGATACGATTGATCCGCTGGCGGGGTCGTACTACATCGAATCGCTGACGGACGCCCTGGAGTCGCAGGCGCAGGAGTACATCGACAAGATCGACGCGCTCGGCGGCAGCGTGCGCGCCATCGAGCAGGGCTACATTCAGCGCGAGATCGAGGAGGCGGCCTACCGCTATCAGTGCGAACTGGACGAGCAGAAGCGCATCGTCGTCGGTGTCAACCGCTTTCACTATGCCGAGGAGACGCCCACACCCACGCTGAAGATCGATCCAGCGGTGGGCCAGCGTCAGGCGGCAAAACTGGTGGCGCTGCGAGATCGGCGGGATAACGGCGCGGTGACAGTGGCTTTATCGGCGCTCGAAGCGGCTGCGCGTGGCAGCGAGAATCTGATGCCGCGCATTCTGGCGGCCGTCGAGGCATACGCGACGCTTGGCGAGATCAGCGACACGATGCGCCACGTCTTTGGCGAACAGCACGCCGAACGCACGATGTAGGCGCTGGTGAATGCGAACCCGCAGCATTGCCGAGTCGAGCCGTGTCCTTGTTGACATCGCCCCACGCGCTACACATAAATGAGGGTTGCATGGGGTCTGGGCCGGACGTAGAGTGGAGTGGGCAGAGACGGGGGGGCAGAGCTATGCCAACCTACATAACGCTGATCAAATGGACCGACCAGGGGGTACGCAACAGCAAAGACTCAGTGCAGCGCGCGCAAGCGTTTCGCGGCGACCTTGAGCGGCGCGGCGGAAAGCTCCTGAGCATTTACTGGACCCAAGGAACCTACGATATCGTGGCAACGATTAGCGCTCCGGACGACCAGACGGCCATGGCAACGTTGCTTGCCGTCGGCGGTTTGGGGAATGTGCGGACAGAGACCCTTCGCGCATTTGATGAGAGTGAGATGGCGGCCATCCTTCAGAAGGTGTAATGCTGAACTGTGTGTAGCGTGATAGTATCGTGGCCGACCCGTCCCCATGCATGTATCGCCTCTTGTCCGTCTCCTCTCGCGCCAGGGACTGCGCCCGCGAGCAGCTTCACTGGGTAGATTGCGCCGCTTGCCGACACGCCGGCAAATGTGTCACGATGTCATTTCATTGGCATAATACCTTGCACCCGATGAGAGCGAGACTTTGATACAGCGATGGCCAAACACAAGACGTATGACGCCGAGACTGCGGCGGCGGACGATGCGGCAGAGATTGCCGACGACGTGACTGATACCATCTGGGAGAAGCATGTCTTTGTCTGCACCAGTGGCAAATATTGTGCTGAGATCGATGGCGACGGGCTGGGGGTGCATGCAGCCCTCAAACGGCAGGTGGCCGCCGCCGGATTACGAGGCCGTGTGCGCGTGAATCAGAGTGGCTGCCTGGATCAGTGCGGCTTCGGGCCACTGGTGGTTGTCTACCCGGAGACGGTCTGGTACGCTGGGGTGCGGCCAGAGGATGTCGAAGAGATCGTGCGGGAGCATCTGGTGGGCGGCAAACCTGTGGAGCGGCTGCGCTATCGCAACCGCCCCGGCAAGAACAAACTGCCGCGCGATGCTCAGAATCGCCCTATCGGCCGCCCAGATGACCTGTAACAACCGTCGGTCACTGGTGACGACTGGCAACAGCATGCGCGCATCAATAGCCGCTGTTATAGCCACCGGCTGGCGCGAGATCGGGCGTGGCAACGTACCACTTGCCGAGCACACCCTCGCCTTTGGTGTCGCCTGGCGCGGAATCTCCGGCGTAGGTGTAGAGTGGATGCCCACTATAGGTGATCTGCGATCCCTCGCTACGGCTGACCGTGGCCAGTTTCCCAGTCAGTCCAGCGATT
Organism: Ktedonobacteria bacterium; assembly: GCA_027307065.1. Lineage (GTDB taxonomy): Bacteria > Chloroflexota > Ktedonobacteria > Ktedonobacterales > JADMIN01 > DAHUXT01. The sequence goes on along the minus strand of DAHUXT010000169.1, from coordinate 2,730 downwards.
GGCGCCACCGTCGTAGACGACGTCATCAACGGCGGCCAATTGGAGACACACGCCCCGGTACACGCGACCGTTTTGTCGCTATCGGCGGTAAAGTAGTAGAGTGTCTTGCCGCTGGGATTCACCAGCACCTTCTCGGTGTTGCCATTCACCTGAACCGAACGCACGCAGATGGCGGCAGCGCTGCTGGCACAGGTAGTCTGTCCACCGCTACTGTTTGTGTTGCTGCCCGAGTTCGAGCCATAGTTGCTGCCATAGAGGCCGCCACCACCGCTCGACCCACAGCCCGCCAATCCGATCAATCCGACGATCGCGACGAGCGACGCGAAAAGGCCAGGAGCCAACGTGATCCTGAAATGACTGCGTAGCATACGCTTTCCCCTTCCGGTATCAAGAGTCGTTTGGTCCGTGGCCACGGTTCACACGGAAATACGCGGGGACGTTACGACGACCGGGAGCAACAGATAACGCGTGGCTCCCGCGACTTTCGGGCGGTGTCGAGTTCATTTTGCGCAAGATGTTCCGTCTGACTTCATGGAGTAGTTGGACAACCAATCATTTACTGTGACGCGCTTTGCAACGCCACCGCTGCTGTAACTGCCATCGCCATTCTCTCGTCTTATCGAGTGCCGGCAGGACAGCGCGCGCGACGTTCAGGATATCTTTGATCGTGTTGTGGCAGGATTTTTGCGCTTGCGAGGGCATGCGGGGAGATAACATCATTTATGGCGCATGGATGGAGCGAGGACGAACAGGCGATTCGCCGCTATCTGCAGCGAATCCGGCGACGAGGTGCGGTAGGAAGCCATAGACTATTCCGCCAGGGCCGCGCGCTCGCACAGCAGCAGTTACACCAGTTGCAACAGGCGGAAGACGCCGCGGAAAATGTCGCGGAGCGCGTGCGCGAAAATACCGCGCCAAGGGTACACGCGCTGCGGAGCCGTGGGCGTCGCGCCGGGCGCAGTTATCCCGCGATGCTGCTGGTGGTGATGACCTGCCTGCTCGCATTACTCGCGTGTGACCTCTCGCCAAGCTTTCTTCCCCTGCTCTCTCGTGGCGCGAATGGCAACGAAACGGGCCCTTCCTCGGGTGTCGAACTACCGACCCCATCACATCTTCCGGCACAAAAGCCGCTGACCTATGCCCAACGCGTGCAGCAGACGGTGGATTATACGTTGTCGCGCATGACGCTGGGCCAAAAAATCGGCCAGATGATGATGTTCGAAACGACCGCCCAAACATGGAACAATGACATGGACCAGATGGTGCGCCAGATGGGCGCGGGCGCGATCATCATCTACAAGAAGAACATGGTGAACCCGGCCCAGTTGAAACAGTTCATCGCGACATCGCAATCTCATACCACGATTCCGATGTTCGTGACGATGGACGAGGAAGGCGGCAACGTCGACCGTCTGGGAGATTTGGGCTTCGCGCCGCATCTTCCCTCGGCGCAGTACCTCGGCTCTACCGGCGACCCGAACAAAGCCTATCAGGCGGGAGTCGCCGCCGCGCTGGAACTTCAAAAGTACGGCATCAACACCGATCTCGCGCCCGTCGTGGATGTGCGACTGGTTCCCAATCAGGTGGAAGGGCCGCGCCTCTACGGCAACGACCCCGCCACCGTCGAGGCCTACGCCAGCGGATTTCTCAACGGGCTGCAGCAGAACTGGATCATTGGCTGCCTCAAACACTGGCCCGGCATCGGCAGCACCGTCCAGGACCCGCACCTGACGCTGCCTGTCATCGACCGAACCGTCGCCCAACTGGAATCCACGGAGTTCGCGCCGTTCCGCGACATGCTGAAAGACCATCCTGGCATGATTATGGTCACGCATGTGATTCTCTCGGCGATCGATCCCACCATGCCATCATCTCTCTCGCCGATCATCGTCAACGGCATTCTCCGCAACGAACTCGGCTACAACGGCGTCATCATTACCGATAACCTCTGGATGCAGGGCGTCAGCAGCAAATATCCGCTAGGGCAGGCAGCGGTGCTGGCGGTCATGGCGGGCGACGATCTGCTGGAGGGAGCGTGGAACGCCTACGAGCTGAAATTGATGATCGACGCCGTCAAGCAAGCGGTGGCGAATGGAACAATCAGCCAAAATCGCATCAACCAATCGGTGCGGCGGCTGCTGACGCTCAAGGCGCAATACGGCATTTTGCCGCTGCTTAGTCCACATCACCGGCCGCTGCCGCCGGGGGCCGCGAGCGCGCCAATGGGCGGCCCAGCCATCGCTGACCTGACGAATAGCTTCGCGAGCGCGGCGTAGCGTGCTATCTCTCTAGGCGACCACGCGCCAATAAACTAGTCCGAACAAATTGCCTGACAGATTTTGACGATAGGTGCGCTATTGCAGATGAGCAATTGCTTCGTACGCATGTCCTTTCACTGACTATCGTCATCGTGCTGTCGCCTGGCAAGGACTCCCACCATGCGCAAGCGGACGCAGACAGACAAGGTCCTCTCTGAGGATGATTTTGCCTGTCTGGTAGACGCCCACCAGCACCGATTGTATGTCTATCTGGCTGGCCTGACGGGTCAGCCGGAGCAGGCATTCGACCTGGTTCAAGAAACGTTTTACGACGCCTGGACGGCAGGTCAATTCCTAATGTTGTACGGGCGGGCGATGACGGTGTTCACGGACAACACGTCGGATCCGGCAGCATATCCCGATGAGGTGGTGTTTTTACAGACGGTTTTGGGAAACTTTACGGCGGCGATTA
>DAHUXT010000168.1 GCA_027307065.1 Ktedonobacteria bacterium | reverse complement strand
CGGTCTCGGCCGTGCTCGCGCACGTGCGCCGGGTGATGCGGCGGTGGCTCCGCGAGCGAGGTGCCGTCGGCGGTGAGATCGTCGAAGATGCCGAGCAACCGGTCGGAGGACGCCTTGAGGCGGCCAATAGCCTGCTCACGCGGGAGATCGCGGAAGGTCAGTGCGACACGATCGAGCTCCTGTGCCATCACCAATAGGCCAAGCGCGTTGGCTGGCTCGCCCCGGCGCGCCATTTCCCAGCGGTTGAGATAGCCCTCGGTGACGTCAATCATGTGGCCGACGAGATCACGCACCTCCCAGTGGCCACTGCGCGTGGGCGATTCCCAGTTGTTCGGCTCGTCGATAACAGTATAGAACTTGCCTCGCTCGGTACGCACTACGTCGAGAACGGTGTCTTTCGCACTGTAGTCCATTGGATTGATTGCCACGGATAGCTTCTCCTCCCGCCGCTGGCCACGTTGCCATGCCAGAATGCTGCCTGAACTGTTGTCTGCTCACTCCGCTGACGCGCTACAAGTTCGAGACACACACATCATCCGGCGCTACCACGCCGCGCGCAACAACGTTTCGATTTCAGCGACATCGCCGATGGGTCGCGGGTGTTGCTGAACCGTTCGGCTGGCGAATGCCATTCGCGCCAGGTCAGGCAGTTGCCGCTCTTCGATACCCAGGTCCCGCAATCGCGCGGGCAGACGCATCTGCGCAACCCACTCGGTCACCTGCTCCACAGCCGCCTCAGCCAGTGCTGTGTCGCTCCGTGCCCCAGGCGCGATGCCCATTGCCACTGCCACCTCAGCCAACTGCGGTGCGACTGTCAGCGCGTTGAAGCGCATCACGTGCGGCAGCATCACACTGTTGGCATCGCCATGTGCTACGCCCGTTGTGCCGCCGAGCACGTGACAGATGCCATGATGTAACCCCATCGCCACGTGCGCCAGCGCCGTTCCCGCCAGAAACGCGCCGCCCAGCATCTCCGTTCGCGCCGCGACATCGTTGCCCTGGGTAAAGCAGCGAACGAGTGCGTGCGCCATCGCGCGCAATCCACCTGATGCCGCCGCCGAAGCGAGCGGATTGCGGGTGACCGAGTAAAGCGCCTCGACGCAATGGGCGACGGCGTTGATGCCAGTGCCAGCAGTCATGCGCGGGGGAAGATCAAGCGTGAGCAGCGGATCGTAGATAACAATCCTCGGCGTGACCCGGATGTCGCTGCGGGTCACTTTGCGCGGGACCCCATTCTCAACCTGGGTGACGCCAAAGACGGGCGTCATCTCCGATCCGGCGTAGGTGGTAGGGATGGCGATTACCGGGATGCGTGTCGTTACCACGGGAGGCGATTGGAGCGTCATGCTCACCGCTTTGGCCGTTCCGATGGAACTGCCTCCTCCCAGGCCAATCACCGCATCAACGTGGTAGCGGTCGCCTAACGCGGCGGCGTCACCCACCTGAAGCGCGGGTACGTGCGGCTCGACGCCCTCATAGCTGATCGCTAAATGCTGACCGAGCGCGGCCTCTATTGCGTCCAGGTGGCCACGCGCGCGGGAGTTCGGGGTGGTGCAGACCATGACGCGCTGCCAGCCAGCCTGCTCGATAGCGCCGGCAAGCTGGCTTACCGCGCCTGGCCCAAAGCGAATCGTCTGTGCTGGGATTTCCAGGTGAAAGTCAGTCATTCACGTTCCCACATCCCGCAGTGCACGCCATGCATCCCGCGGCCCTTCCCACGCTTCGAGAGCCAGCTGCATACACGCGCATCTCGGACTGTACAAGGTGGTACGGCCGAAGGTACACCGTAGCACAGACGAGCGCTTGACGCATTCTGTCCGAGCGTTCAGGGGCATTACCCGCTTATCGGGTGGACGCCTGATAGAACCGCCGCTTACGGTATATCACAATGGGAGAGGAATGGGGACTATGGCGGCTATGGGAGGGCGGCGTATTGGCGGTCGCGCTGCCGTTTGCCTTGCACCTGGCTGTAGGTGGCTACGGAGAACGGCACGAGGAATGAGACGAGCATCGGGATGATCCAACTGGGAGAGGGCCGACCAGCGAGCATCTCCTGGCCGTGGTTGATGATAGCCAGTATCGTGCCGACGACGAGCGCCGTTTTACTGGAGCGCAACAGCGTGTCACGCTCCAGGCAATAGGCGAGATACGAGACAAGTCGTCCGCGCATCAACTGCTCCCGCCGCACTGTGTTCTTCTGCTCACGATTCCACGCTGGCCAGGAGCCACGCGGGATGCGCCAGCCAGAGCGCCGCCAGCATCAGCATGGCGATTCCCACCAGCGGGCCGATGCGCCGTCCGCCGGGTACCGCCTTCTCGATAGTCATCACGCCCGCGAGCGCGGCCATCCAGCCCAGGCTGCCGATGCCCACGCCAAACATCACGAGCATCAGCGCCCAGCAACAGCCCAGGCAGAAGAGGCCGTGGCGCAGACCCAGCCGCCACGCGGGGGCGATGCCGGCGCGATAGTAGCGCACGAAGAAACTGAGCGGGCTGCGGCATGCCTTGAGGCAGTGCTCCTTGAGCGGTGTGAACTGGAAGATGCCCGCGAGGGCGAAGGTCGTCGCGCCGATCAGATAGGCGTGCGACGCCAGCCACGGCCAGGAATCCACTGAGCGATGGATGAGCGTATCGCTCGCGAAGGCGGCCACTGCGAACGCCGTCCAGATGGCCGCATAGCCTGCCAGGAACGCGCCGAGCACGCGCCGCGTCTGTGTCTGTTTGCGCGCGGCATAGGTCATCATGTTGACCATCGGTATGCTGGAAGGCAGCATCATCGCCATCGTCATCACCTGCCAGCTCGCGAGAAAGATCAGCGCGGCAAGCAGCCACGGCAGACCACTGGCCTCGATCAGCCAGTGATGGTCTATCAGATACCGCTGGTGGAACAGCGTCGCCAGCAGCGCCACCGCCCAGGCGATCGCCACCACCAGCCAGGGCCAGCGGACAGGCGCTCGACGGCGCGCGCTCATGCTGCCCGATTCGCCAGACATATTCGCGGTACTCATCGAACGCCTCCCCTCTTTCCTATGCCTCGAAGTGGAAACTACCCTGAACAGCGTTGCGTCCCGAGAACTCCCAGGTCATGCCGTGTTCAGGAACGTTCACCTGATGGGTGGCAGCCTTCGCGACATACGCGGGCGAGCCAGGGATCGTGCTGAAGATGCTTTCGTGCAGCGACGTTGGCCGCCCCTGCGCGTCGGAGTAGTTGGCCATCTCTGCGTAGACGGCCTGGCCGACGCGAAGTGTGCCCTTGCCGCCCTCGACCCGATGGTCGATTGGCACAGGATGCACCGCCACAATCTCGCCAACGATCGCCGCCAAATCGGCAGGGGTACCCCCCAGTTTCCCGCCAAATACGTCGAGCAGGGCTGCCCGCTGCTCCTCAGTCGCCTTGTCGTCCACATACAGCACGACACGCCAGTTGCCCGCCAGCACATTGCCGGGAATCTGTGAGACCAACACCAGTGAGAGGTTTGAGACGTCGAGGCCGCGAATCTCGCCCTTGTCCACGTGATAGGCGACGAAGGCATCGCACGAGCCGCCGTCTGGATCATCGCCAATCCAGCAAGGGCATGGCGCCATGCACGAGCACGCCTCGAGCAGCGTACCGTCGAGTGTAAATGTCTTGGTTGCTGGGGTTGCCATGAAGAGTATCCTCCCGATGTGTACGTGTGCCCGCCCTTCGCACACCGCGATTGGGCACAGCATCTCCCTGACGCGGCGCCAATGCTACCGCGCCATGCCACAAACAATGGGTCGCTGGGAACGGCGAGAAGAAGCGGTCTGGCCGGGAACACCTCTTCGCGCTCAGATATGCTCACCGCCTCGCGCTGGCGGGAGTCTCCCTACAAATGTGAATACAGGTCAGCATGGCGACGTACCAGTTCATCGCTCAGAGACGCCGCCAGGGTACCTCGTGGTCATGCTCAGGATAGCTGGAATAACGCGCCGTGCCATCGTGGAAGGTACGGAGTTTCGGTGAACGCAGTACGGAGACGTGTGGCCTGCGGTTGGGCCTCAACGTGTGGCGGGGTTGTAGATCCAGAGCACATTCATAATCGTCCACCTGCCCTCGTCGAGCACCACATGCAGGTAGTCCACATACTCATATGACACCGCCTTAACACTGGCGACGTTGTCACACACGTCCAGAACCGAGACCTCGTAATACCGTTTGTCGCTGGGCGTATCGTTGCCACCACCCTGTGCGGTCTTTTCTACCATTTGCTCGCGGTTGAGTTGAGAGAAGCGGCGTTCGCCGGTCTGTCGATCGTGCAAAATTGCCCGTTTCGCCAGTTCGGGATGCAACGCTCGTCGCATACGCTCGGCATCGGCTTCGTACCAGCCCTCCACGTACTCCATCGCCGCCTGGCGAATCGCCGCGAGATCGTTCGCATCAGCGGTGTACTGCCCCGTGGTCTGCTGATCAGTCGCCATGTGCTGCTCCTTCGTTAGCCCTCGCGGGCAGCCTGTTGCGCCAGTTCAAATGAGTTCGGCGATACGTGCCGCCGCGCGGGCTGCGCCGTCCGTCTCGACATCGCGATAGCGCACCGTCTGTCCGAGTTCCTCGACGATGGTCGACGCGATGCTTTCTGAAGTCGCCGTCTCATAGTCCATGCAGCGCCCGGCGCCGTAGCGGTTGAGCCGGTGACGAACGTGGAAGTTCTGCTCGAAGTGATGGCGCAGTGGGAAGTAAAGAAACGGACGCTTGTTCGCCGTCAGTTCCATGCAGGTGGTCAGGCCGCCCTGAACGATTGCCAGATCGCAGGCGGCGAGATGGCGATACAACTGGTAGACATAGGGGCGTACGTCCAGGCCAGCAGCGGTTGGCAGTGACTCTGGCGCGATGCGTGGTCCGGTGACGACGATCATATGTAGGTTGGGAATGCGCCGTCGCGCCTCTGGGAATGCCGCGATGACACGGCGCAGCAGATGCTGGCCGACGCCCGAACCGCCGACGGTGACGATGCAGACGCGCTCGTCGGGGCGATAGCCGAGCTCCTGGCGCAGCGCCTCGCGGTCGGAGAATTCACGCGGATCGAAACCGGTGATGTAGTCGCCCGAGAAGTCGTAGTGCGTCGCGGTCCAGTCACGGATTGCCGGAAGATCGCGTCCGAAGCAGTCGGGCACGATGTCGTCGGCGGCGCCGATGAAGATCGCGCGATCCCGCACGCGGGGGTAGCGGTCGATGTGCTCGATCATCTCGGCGTTGTAGTCGGTGGTCAGGAAGGTCTCATGCTGACCACCATCCGGCATCGGCAGGTAGCCGACGAAGTCTGTTAGCCAGGCATAGGCGGTGCGTTTCTCCTCAGGGTTCTCGTGGAGAAAGTAGTCAACTTCCCAGGCTTCATCGCAAATCACCAGATCGTAGGGCGTCTCGGAGACAACATCGTGGAAGAGCATGTAGTTGGCGACCAGAATCTCGTCCATCCGCCGCAACGCCTGGAAACAATGCAGATCGTGCTCCGCCGACTCGCTCTCGATATGGCTCGATTCGTTGGCCAGTAGCGCGCTGGCGGGATGAATGCGCTCGCCGCTCGCCGCCAATACGCGCGTCACCGGGTCTTGTGCCAGCCAGTCGATCTGGAGATCCGGATGCAGCTTGCGCAGCTCGGTCGCGATGGCCACGTCGCGCTGGGCGTGCCCTAAACCGATCGGCGACGAGATATAGAGAGCGCGCTTGTTGCGGTAGCGGCCACGCATCCAGGTACATGCGCGGGGCACAGTGGGCCGGACGAAATCGTTGATGAGCAGGTTGACCTGCACCGGATCGCGCATTGGCGCCGCGTGACCTCCGCCGCCAATCGTCACGAGCGCGCCGTGGGTCATCTCGGCCAGTTTTGCGCCCCAGGCATGTGGCGTGATGTGATCGTCGTCGCCGTGTATCACTAGCACCGGGCAGTGAATCCGCCCAAGGAGCTCCGGCAGCGCGTCAGCGTTTGTATGATTGCGGCGGCCAGTCTGTGTTGCCACCAGTGTCTCGCCGGTCGTTTCGAGCCCCCAGCCGATGCCGTCTTCGATCTGTTTGGTCGAGTGCGGCTCGGTGAACATCTCGCGCAGGAAGAAGTCCACGAAGCCAGGATAGTCTTTACGCCAGTAAAAGGCGTTGTATTTGGCCCATCCCTCGTCAGTTGGCAACTCTTGATCAAATGGGTAGGTCTTGTGGCCCATCGGGGCGTTAGAGATCGGCAGAGCAGGCGCGATGATCACTGCGGCTGTGACACGCTCGGGATACTCAGCAGCCAGCACCGTTGCCCAGCGCGCGCCGCGAGAGAGCGCGACGATGGCGGCCTTTGGCGTCGTGGTGGCGTCCATCACGGCCAGCGCATCGGCGGCGAACTCGTAGTCCACGTACGCCTCTGGCTCTTCGGGGCGGCTAGAGCGCCCGTTGCCGCGCCCATCGAAAGTGATGACGCGAAAGTGACGGGCAAGATACGGAACTTGAAACTTCCAGACGCGCGAGTGAAAGAGCGACCACGTTGGCAACAGCAGAATCGTCTGCTCGCCTTCGCCAAAGACCTCGTAGAAGATGCGCACGCCATCGCGCTCGATATAACCTTCTGTGTCAGGATAGCGCGCCCTCATGATGTTCGTGCCTCCCGTCGGTCTTCGCCCGTTCGAGGCGAACCAGCCAGCGATCAATCATGTCGAGCAGTTCCACCTGCCCCTCGGTGATTCCGCCCAGCCGCTCGAGGAAGATGCCCTCCTGAAAGGTCATGGCGAGCGCGACGACTGCCTCCACCGGGAATTGCTCCGTATCGATGCGATAGTCGGCCATGGCTTTGGCCAGCGCCTCGGTGAGCACCGCGCGCCACTGGGCATTGACCTGTGCCAGCCGTTCCTGCACCTCGGGATGATTCCATGCGAGCGCCTGGAGCTCTAGCCAGATTTTCGGATAGCCGCTGGCGAAGTCCTGGTCTAGATACCCCATGGCAGTTCGCCATTTCTCCAGAAACGGTACGTCCGCGGCGTACATGGCCGTCTGGCGGGCAATCAAGCGACTGGTGAAGCGTTCGAGCACCTGGATGAGCAACTGCTCCATTGAGCCAAAGTAATAGTGAATTAGGCCGTGATTCGCGCCCGCCTCCTCCGCGAGCCGCCGCGCCGAGATTCCCGCATATCCGATGGTGATGAGCAGCCGTTCGGCGGCGTCGAGAAACGCCTCAACTGTGTCGTTCTGGGCCATAGGCCGTGTCATGAAGCACCCATGTCACTTTCTATCCGAGTGGTTTATACAAGTGTATAATCCATGTGGATAAACTTGTCAAGCCCTTTGCCGCGAGATTGCGCGCAGTGTGCAACAGGTCACATTCAGCATACACGAACGCGGGTACAGTGGTGCGGTTACGGCTGGGAATGGGGGCCGGGGTGGCATACTGGTGGCATAATACTTCCGCAAGCTCTATGTGCTACGCTGCGGTATACCACAGTGACTGGAATCGCTTCGGCCAGCATGTCCATGGCCCGGCGAGACCGACAACAAAAGGAAGAACGCTCATGAGCGACGAACATACGACAGAAACGACGAAGACGAACGAGACGACGGCATCGCATGCCGAGGCGCGGACGCTGGCAAAGGCGACGTTTGGCGCGGGCTGCTTCTGGGGCGTGGAGGTTACATTCAGAAATACGCCAGGGGTAGTAGACGTCGCTGTCGGCTATGAGGGCGGCACGCGCGCTGATCCGACATACCGCGATGTCTGCTCGCATACCACCGGACATGCTGAGGTGGTCGAAGTGACCTATGATCCGGCGGAGGTCTCCTATGAGACGCTGCTCGATGTCTTCTGGGACGAGCACGACCCGACGCAGCTCAACCGCCAGGGGCCGGACATCGGCGACCAGTACCGCTCGGTGATCTTCTTTCACACGCCGGAGCAGGAGGCCGAAGCACAGGCATCGAAGGAGCAACGACAGGCAAGTGGCAAATATCGCCGTCCGATCGTAACGCTGATCGAGCCCGCGCAGACGTTCTATCGCGCCGAGGAATATCACCAGCGCTACCTGGAGAAGCACGGCCTGGCGACCTGCCGCATTTAAGCGGACTAACCTCTCCCTCGGCCCTCCCGTTGGGCTGCTGCCGCTCCGGCTGATCCGGGTACGTCTCGAAGACACCATCTCATACCAAGGCCGTTTCGGGATTTGTCTGTAGGAGAGCCTGCCGGAGCCCGAAGACTCCGGCGAATATGAATATAGGCGTTCGTCCGACGCGGCGTATATACCGCGAAGGGCCAGGCTAGTCGCCAAGCTCCTGCGGGGTAGGGATGTGCCGACGGCCACCACGCCGCCGGTGCAACTCGGCCACGCGGATGCGCCCAAGGGCGCGCTCCATCTCGGCGGCGGCCATCGCTGCCGCTTCGGCGCTGAGATCTTTGCTCTCCAACAGGGCGGCGGCGCGCTTGCGTGCTTCTTCAGCGCGTCGCTCGTCGATATTGGCGGAGCGCTCGGCGTCGTCGGCCAGCACGGTGACGACGTTCGCATTGACCTCCA
>DAHUXT010000167.1 GCA_027307065.1 Ktedonobacteria bacterium | reverse complement strand
CCTGCTCCTCGCGGCGAGTTGTGTCCTGGTAACTACGCGGGTCGTAGGAATGCTCTATCTGGGAGCGGCGGTGCTCTTGGGCGGAGGTTTGCTGGTGTTGGCTGTCATGCTGGCGCGCGAGCAGTCGCTGGCAAGTGCGCGGCGGCTCTTCTGGTTCTCGAATTACTATCTCGCGCTGCTCTTTGCTGTCATGGTCGTTGACCATCTCATGCGCTAGATGCGGAGGCCGTTTGCCGTGACGACATCAGCGACTCAACAGCCACAACCAACCGCGCCGCGAACCCCCATGCGCAACAACGCGCAGGCATTGCGGCTGGTCTCGCGCATCCTGGTAGGCACATTGGTCGTGATTGTCGTCGCTGTCTTGGTCGCGCATACGTTGCTCGGCAACGGCCAGAGCGCATCGTCGCGGTTGCAGGGAACATCGCTGGGCGGCAATCTTGCGCCTGATTTCACGCTGACCGACCAGAGCGGCGCGCGCGTCTCGCTCGCCAGTCTGCGAGGACATCCGGTGGTGCTGTCGTTCTTCTTTACGCACTGCACCAACGAGTGCCCGCTGACCGCGTCGAAGTATCAGCGCGTGCTGTCGCAGTCGGGTGCGCAGTTGCGGAACGTCCGCTGGGTAGCGGTGAGCACTGATCCTGTGGGCGACTCCCCGCAGACGGCGCGGCAGTTTGTGGCTGAGCATGGCCTGACTGGAAAACTCCAGTATCTGCTCGGGACGCAATCGGAGCTCGCGCCGATCTGGTCAGCCTACTCTGTGTCGGTCGAGACTCCCGGGGCAACTCCGGGAGCCATGGGCTCAGGCGCGGTGATGCACACTGGCGGTGTCTGGCTGATTGACGCCCAGGGACGCGAACAGGTCTATTTGGACGCCATGTTTAGTCCGCAGGCACTCGGCGACGATCTGAAGATTCTGTCGAGCAAGTGAATACGATTGAGGCAATCATCGAGGCATAGGGGCATATGGGAATTGCCAGATCATTGCCATTCCTGTATGCTGTGGGATGGTTTCATTCCAGGCGGTATACGGCCGCGCTGATCGCGGTCAGGCTTATTCGCGCGTTGACCGTTCATTTTTGTAGTGCGCAGGAGGTCGAGGATCTGCTTATGCCTTTTCGTTCCAGGCTAACACGCTGGGGAGCCATTTCGGTGGTGGCTCTCGCCGTCGCGGGCTTGCTCGCGGGCTGCGGGGAGAACTCCCCGAGCACTCTCGATCCAGCCGGGCCTATCGCTGATAAAGAGGCGGGGCTGTTCTGGCTGATTCTGGTGGTCGCGACGGTTGTTTTCGTGGCTGTCACTGGCGCGTTGATCTACATGATGATCCGGTTCCGCGCGCGCCCAGATGGTCCGCCAGCTCGTCAAATTGGCGGCAAGCAGAGCCTTGAAATATTCCTGGCGGCCGTCCCGACGGTGGTGCTCTTCATCGTCCTGTTCGCCACCATCTCCACGATGTTTGCGCTGGCGCAGCCGAGCGATCCCAAAACGCTGACGGTGAAGGTCATTGGGCATCAATGGTGGTGGGAGTTCCAGTATCCCACGCAGAAGATCGTGACTGCCGACGAACTGTACATTCCGGTGAATACGACGGTGCATATTGAGTTGTATTCCGACAACGTGATTCACAGCTTCTGGGTGCCACAGCTCGGCGGCAAGACAGACGTGATCCCTGGCCATAACAACACGATGTGGCTCAAGGCAACGACACCTGGCGACTATCGCGGCCTCTGTACCGAGTTCTGCGGCACACAGCACGCCCATATGGACTTCCTCGTCAGGGCGGTCAGCGGAGCGACATTCCAGTCGTGGGTAAACCAGAGCCAGCGGACGGCCGCAGCGCCGACGACGCCCGCGCAAACGCAGGGCCAGAAATTGTTTATGCGAAGCTGTATCGGTTGCCATCTGATCAACGGCGTCGATCAGGCCTCGAAATCGCAGGTCGGCCCGAATCTGACGCATTTCGGTAGCCGCACCCTGATCGCCGGCTGGGTTGTCGACAACAACAGTGCCAACCTGAAGGCATGGATCCACGACGCGCAGGCCATCAAGCCAGGCAGCGACATGCCAGCATTCACGAATCTTTCCGACAGCGACCTGGATGCGCTCGTCGCCTATCTGCAGAGTCTCCAGTAGCAAAGGTTACCATTGCCGTCTGTGCCCCACATGGCGCAGGCGCTAGAACTAGACAGTGAGGACGCCATGGCAATTGGGAGCGTTGCTACTCGTGGACGTGTAGCGCGACGGTCGTGGAAACAATCCGCGGTTGGTTCGTGGATCACGACGGTTGACCACAAGCGCATCGGCATAATGTACATGTACACCGCCTTTGTCTTCTTCCTGTTTGGAGGCATCGAGGCGTTACTGGTGCGGACGCAGCTTGCGACGCCGAACAATAAGTTCCTGAGCCCTGAAGCCTATGATCAGGTGTTCACGATGCATGCGACGACCATGATCTTTCTCTTCGTCATGCCGATGTGGACGGGCTTTGGCAACTATCTGGTGCCGCTGATGATTGGCGCGCGCGATATGGCCTTCCCGCGCATCAATCAACTGGGATACTGGCTCTTCGCCTTTGGCGGTCTGCTGCTGACGGTCAGTTTCCTGTTTGGCGCCGCCCCAAACGCCGGGTGGTTTAGCTACGCACCGCTGACCGAGGCGACGTCGGCATGTCTGCAGAATCCGCTGGCAACCGATCAGGCCGCCACACTTCAGGCCGCCACTCAGGCGGCGCAGGGACTGCAAGGCTGTTTCTCGCCGGGCTTGAATATGGACTTCTGGATCGCCGGTATCAACCTGCTTGGCATCTCGTCCATTACAGGCGGCATTAACTTCATCGTGACCATCCTTCGCATGCGCGCTCCCGGCTTGACGATCAACCGGATGCCGCTGTTTAGCTGGATGATCATGGTAATGTCATTCCTGCTGGTGTTCGCGATGCCGAGTCTGACCGTTGCCAGCTTCCTGCTGCTCTTCGACCGCCACCTTGGGACGCATTTCTATCAGGCGGGTGCGGGCGGCGATCCATTGCTGTGGCAACACTTGTTCTGGTCGTTCGGGCATCCCGAGGTGTATATCCTCATCTTACCCGCGTTCGGCATGATCTCTGAGATCTTGCCGGTGTTCTCTGGCAAGCCGATCTTCGGCTACACCTTCGTGGCGTGGTCGGGTGTGGCCATCGGGTTCCTCAGCTTCACCGTGTGGGCACACCACATGTTCGCGGTTGGGCTGCCGCCCATAGCCCAGGCATTCTTCGCTTCCAGCACGACGTTGATCGCGATTCCGACGGCGGTGAAGATCTTCAACTGGGTCGGCACGCTCTATGGCGGCCACATACGGTTCACCGCGTCGATGCTGTTCGCGCTCGGGTTCATCGTGATGTTCCTGATCGGCGGATTGAACGGCGTGGCGGTGGCCGTGGTCCCGGTAGACTACCAGCTGACCGATACCTACTTCGTCGTCTCACACATCCACTATGTGCTCTTCGGCGGCGCGGTAATGGGTCTGTTCGCGGGCATGTTCTACTGGTTCCCGAAGTTCTCCGGGCGTATGCTGGATGAGACACTGGGCAAGATTCAATTCTGGCTCTTCATCATCGGGCTGAATCTGGCGTTCTTCCCAATGCACATCATGGGCTTGCTGGGCATGCCGAGACGACAGTATACCTATGCGCCAAACCTTGGATGGGATCAGCTTAACCTGATCTCGACCATTGGGGCGTTCATATTGGGTGTCGGCGTGATTGTCTTCATCGTGAATGGCATCAAGACACTTGGGTTCATGCGGGCCGATGCGCCGGGCGATCCGTGGGATGCCTTCACACTGGAGTGGGCAACCACGTCGCCGCCACCCGCGGAGAACTTCGCGACGATTCCGGTCGAGCGCAGCCGGCGTACTCTCTGGGACATCAAGCATCCGGAAGATCCCGAGTGGCGTCGCGAACACTAATCCAGACTCTCCTGCCTTTGTATACGTGGCAGCCACTTCGAGCGACCCACAGCGAAGGCAGGAACGCGCATCGTGACGAGGAGTAGCATGAAGGACATCACTGGGACGCAGGGAATACAGTCGCCGGGCGAGAAGGACGTGCACCCGCGGCTTAGCCGCCGGGCAATCGTCGGCTTTGTCGTGACGACAGTTCTTTCCGCCTCACTCCTTCTGCTGCTCTTTGCGCGGCTGATAAGCGCCAGCCAGTCCGTGGGTGATTCCGGCGCGTCGCCGATCGTTGGGCATGCGGCTCCGGACTTCACGATCACGCTGCTTAATGCGCAGACTGGCCAGAAGCTGCATTTGGCTGATCTCAAAGGGCGGCCTGTTGTGCTCAACTTCTGGGCTTCGTGGTGCATACCCTGTACGGATGAGGCGCCGATTCTCGAAGCTGGGTCGCAGAAGTACGCGGCGCAGGGAGTCGTGTTTGTCGGCATCGCCTATGAGGATGTCGCATCGGACAGCGCGCAATTCTTGCAGCAGCACAACATCACCTATCTCGTCGGCCCGGACAAATCAGGCGCGATCGCAATTTCATATGGTGTTCCATCGGTGCCAGAGACGGTATTTATCAATCGTCAGGGTATCGTGGTCGATAAGTTGGGCGGTGCGCTCAGCCAGAACATGCTGGACCAGCGCGTCGCCAAGATTCTGGCGTAGTCGGTTATTCTCAGGAGTCACATGGTGGAGATAGGACAAGTGAGCCTCGGCGCGGCACTGATCGCCTTCGCGGGCGGCGTCCTCTCGTTCTTCTCGCCGTGTGTTGCGCCGTTGGTTCCAGGATACATCGGCTTTCTCTCGGGCACAGTCGTCTCGGCAGACGGCACGATGGCGGCAGGTGGGTCGCGCGGTCGCTGGCTCAATCCAGTGATGCTGGCGACATTGATATTCGTCGCGGGCTTCTCGGTCGCGTTCATCGCGCTTGGTTTGCTTGCGGGTAGTTTCGGGCGCATTCTGGCGGCGTACCAGCCCGTCATGCAGACCATCGCGGGCATTGTGATTGTGGTGATGGGCGCGTTCCTGCTGGGACTGCTGCCACGCGCATTGACCGACTGGATGCTACGCGAGGGCCGGTTGCAACTGCGCTCGGATCGCATGAGCCGCCTGGGGTTGGCCGCGCCGTTCGCGCTAGGGATCGTCTTTGCCGCCGGGTGGACGCCGTGCATCGGACCGGTGCTGACATCCATTCTGGTGTATGTCAGCGCATCGGCAAGCACAGCGACCGGCGCGATTCTGCTGACGCTGTATGCGCTCGGGTTTGCGCTGCCGTTTCTGGCGGTCGGCCTGGGGTGGTCGGCGGGGCTGTGGGCGCTCGGCTGGGTCAAGCGCTACGGCCACGCAATCTCGCTGATAAGCGGCGGGGTGCTGGTCGTCGTGGGCATATTGTATCTGACTGGGGAGGTTGCGATCTTCTCGGCTTGGGCGCAGCGATTTACGCTGCCGTTCCTGCATTAGTCGCATATGCCATTGCTGCTGACCGATCTCATGCGCACGATTCACGTGCTGGCAGGTGGCATCTGGGTCGGTGGAAGTGTGATCTATCTGGTGGTGCTTGGCCCGGCGTTTCGGCTAACGCGGCCCGCGCCCGAGGTGAGTGCGCAGGTGGCGCGGCTGTTTCGGCAGGTGGTCAATATCTGCATCGGCGCACTGTTGCTCAGTGGCGTGTACCTGATCTTCGACCGGCTGAGTCTGGTCACGATTGGGTTGGCATACCTGCTGGTGCTGGTAGTGAAGGTCGTGGCGGCGCTGGCGATGTTTCTGCTGGCGCTGTTCCAGGCGCAGGAGGCGCGCCGACCCGTGCGACTGAGGGGTCGCTGGTGGCGACAGGCGCCGCGGGCCATATTGGCGTTGGGGGTGCTGACGTTCATACTCGGCACGACACTGACAATCCTATTCGAAGGCGGGCTGGCGCGCTAACGTTGCGGTGGTCCGAGGCAGATGACGAAGAACTGAGAGGCGAGACGGTGACGATCGAAGTAGCGGAGCATGTGCAGACCAAGCGTCCGCGGCGGCGCACTATGCGCTGGAGTTTCGTCATCGCGGGGCTGTTGATTGCTGGCGCGGTGCTCTATCTGGTGCTGGCGAACACGCGCACCTCCGCCGAATACTACCTGACGATGGGTGAGCTGCAGCACTGCACCGCGTGCGCCAGCCAGACGGTGCGAGTGGCGGGTCAGGTCGCCGCTGGCTCGATTCAGCGCGACAACAAGACGCAGGTTCTTCGTTTTACGATGACCGATGGCAAACTCAGTATGCCCGTCGTCTATGGCGGCATCGTGCCCGACGCGTTTAACGCTGGGCTGACGGTTGTGGTCGAAGGCCATATGCAGCAAGGCACCTTCCAGGCGCAGACGCTGCTGGCAAAGTGTCCGTCGAAGTTTCAAAACGCGACGCCTGGATCATCAGGCAAATAGCGATAGCGCATAGCCAAAGCAGGAGTTCTCGTGCATTTCTCTGACCTGGGCATGATCGCGCAAATGTTGGCGCTGGTGTTCGCGTTGTACGCGATCGCCAGTTCGGCGCTGGGCGCACACTTGGCGCGTCCGGCGTTGGTAGCCAGCGGACGGCGCGCGGTGCTGGTGGTTGCCGCACTGCTGATGACGGCGGCGGTTGCGCTGATTGCCTCGTTTCTGGAGCACGATTACGGGGTGCGCTATGTCGCCGAGCACGCGAGCAACGCAATGCCGTGGTATTACACGGCAGCGGCGTTCTACGGAGGGCAAGAAGGATCGCTGCTCTATTGGGGGATGATGCTGGCGTTGTTTTCGTCGCTGGCGGTTGTGCTGCACCGTCGCGCGCCCGCGCAACTGATGCCCTGGGTGGTCACGGTATTGATGTCCATCGAGGGATTCCTGCTGTTGGTGCTCAACGTTGTCTCGTCGCCGTTCGACCGGCTCACCATCGTTCCTGTCGATGGGCAGGGGCTCAATCCACTGTTACAGGATCCCGGCATGCTGGTGCACCCGCCGATGCTGCTGATGGGCTATATGAGTTGGTCGCTCCCGTTCGCCTTCGCGATTGCCGCGTTGATCACTGGACAACTTGATAGCCGCTGGCTCCGGGCAATCCGCCGGTGGACGCTTGCGGCGTGGGCCATTCAGACGACCGGGCTGCTACTCGGCGCGTGGTGGGCATATCATGTGCTCGGCTGGGGCGGCTACTGGGGCTGGGACCCCGTCGAGAACGCGGCGCTGCTGCCCTGGCTTACGGCGACCGCCTTTCTCCACTCGACGATGGTTCAGGAGCGGCGCGGGACTCTCAAGGTCTGGAACTTATCGCTCATCTTGCTGACTTTCCTGCTGGCCATCTTTGGCACGTTCGAGGTACGCAGCGGCATTATCCAGTCGGTGCATTCCTTCGCGTATTCGGACATCGGACCGTTCTTCCTCGGCTTTCTTACGGTGGTGCTGGCCGTCTCGATTGGGCTGTTCGTCTACCGTCTGCCGCGGCTGCGCCCCGAGCACGAGTTCGACTCGATTGTCTCGCGCGAGGGCAGCTTCCTGGCAAACAATCTGCTGCTGACCGGGATCGCGTTCGCGACCTTCTGGGGCACGATATTTCCGATTCTCTCGTCGGTGGCGCGTGGTCAAACGATGACGGTCGGCACAGCCTTCTATCAGCAGGTGGACGGGCCACTCTTTCTGGCGCTGATCTTTGTGATGGGCGTGGGACCGCTGCTGGCGTGGCGGCGCGCCTCTCGCCAGAGCCTGGTGCGCAACTTCCGCTGGCCCGCGTTGGTGGCAGCGATCGTGGCTGTGGCGCTGCCCATCCTGGGGATGCGCTCGCTCTGGGCCGTCGCGGGATTCGCCGTCTGTGCCTTTGCCGCCGCGACGATCATCTTCGAAGTGTGGCGTGGCACGTCGGTGCGCCACCGACATGGGGAGTCGTACCTGAGGGCGCTTGGCATGCTTGTGGCCCGCCATCGCCAGCGCTATGGTGGCTATCTCGTTCACCTGGGGTTGATTGTGTTGGCGGTCGGCGTCATCGGCTCGCAGTTCTTCCAATCCCAACGGGACGGCCTGGTCGAGCGCGGGCAGAGTCTGGCGGTGAACGGGTACACACTAACCTATCAAGGCGTTACCGACGTGACGATCAACGGTATTGAGACGATCAAAACGCATTTTACCGTCAGTCGCGACGGCAAATTCATCGAGGATATCTATCCGGGCGAGCAGATCTTTCCTGGATTCGAGAGCCAACCAACGAGCATAGTCTCGATTACGAGCTATGGCCTGACCGATCTGTATGTCTTCCTCGCAGGTTTCGACGGCACGACATCCGCGACGATTCGCGTCTTCATCAATCCGCTGGTGCCGCTCGTCTGGCTAGGTGGAGCGCTGATGCTGCTGGGCGGCATCGGGGTGGTGGTGGCGGACCGGCTCGTCGGCGCCCGGTCACCGCCATCGCGTACAGGAACCCGGCGATGAACCCGGCGACATGCGCCACATACGCCACCGTCGTGTCCGTCGGCGCGCCGAGCAGGCGCTGGATCGACGGCAACTGCAGCACGAACCAGGAACCGAGCACCAGCCAGGCCGGGAAGCGCAGCGGG
>DAHUXT010000166.1 GCA_027307065.1 Ktedonobacteria bacterium | reverse complement strand
GCCCCAACGCAGGGAGTCGAGGCCCAGATACACCTCGGGCCACAGGTATTGATTCTCGAAATAGATGAACGACCGGGCCTGCGTGATGGCGCGTACATACATGTCGCGAATGGTGGTGATACCCTCGGGTGCGAAGGTGTAGGTATTGGGTGGGATGGTTCGTGTCACCTGGACTGTGACGCCGTCGGCGATAGGCGCGGGCGCCTCGGTCGCCAGTTGCGCGGGCCAGTCAGGCGAATGATGGCGAGCCGCAACATCCATCCAGCGCTGCGTGATGTTCCGTTGGACGTCTATGACCGCCGGACCCTCGATCATCGTATGCACGTCATGCCACGGGTGCGCGGGTGCTGTCCAGTCGCCGAGCCGGTCAGGCGACCGCGCCGGGTGGTGGTGGGTGTCCCAGCGATCGTAGTCTCCGGTATATTGCGCCGTCAGGTCGACGCCACCAAGAAACGCAATGCGGCTATCAACAACCGCGCATTTCTGGTGGAGCGCCTGCGTGATGTGCGTGATGTGGCGACTGCTATCGTCGAGCACACAATCGACGCCAACACGAGTGAGCTCTTTTCGCTCTTGCTCAGGGTCGTTGGTAAGATGGCTTCCCAAGTGGAAGGCGTCCCAGAGCAGCACGCCAACGCGCACGCCACGACGCGCGGCGAAGCCCAGCACATCGGTGACGCGCAACGTGCCTGCTGTCCACAACGCGATTGCCTCATCGCTCAGGCCCACGGCATGCAGCTGCTCGATCAGCCGCTGCTGCTCCGGAGAGCCGTCCGCCCCAGCACGCGCATCCTCGCCGCGGACCAGCTGCAGATTCGCCTGCATATCCCACCCGGCGAGCAGGATGAACTTCTCGGCCCGCAAGAACGCAATACACATCGCATGTATCGCTTCGCGGCCATCCACCAGCGGCGTCACATGGCAGCCCGCGCGCAAAGGCGCGTCACCAGTCGCCCACCCGGTCTGCGTGCTCGAAGCGGCGGCTGTCTCGTTCGGCGCCGTAGTCTCAAGCGTATTTCGGGTTTCTCGTTTGAACCGTCTTAGTATGCGCATCATCTCAACTCATGTCCGTACTTGGTAGTCTTTGACTATAGGAAGGCGCGCCTCACAGGATTTGCCCCACTTCGCCCGCAGAGGTCAGCCCGTGCAGATGGCTGGTATCGTTGGCCCGCATGACGATACAGTAATCCTCGCCGACCTCGAACTCGAAGATTGCCGTATTATCGCGCCGGAACTGCCACCGTCGTTGAATATCCATGCCGAGTACATGGCAGAGCAGCATTCCCAGCACGCCTCCGTGGGTCATCCAGAGCACTGCGCTATCCGCATATGCGCGACGGGTACGCTCCAGCGCATCCACGATGCGATCACGAAACGCCGTCACCGTCTCACCACCCTCTGGAGCAAACGTCGCCGACGACTCCCAACGCTCGATGGCGCCGGGATAGCGCGCGCGAACCGCGGCGCCCGTCTCGCCCTCCCAGACTCCTACGCCAATCTCACGGAGCGCTGGATCGAGTTGGACGCGCATGGCAAGCGTCTCGGCAAGCGGAGCCAGCGTCGCACGCGCACGGCAAAGGTCGGACGATATGAGCGCGTCGAATCGTTCATGACGCATCCCAGTGGCGAGCGCCAGCGCTTGCTGTTCGCCCAGGGGGCTCAACGGAATATCCAGTTGACCAGTAAAACGCGCCTCCAGGTTATTCGCCGTCGCCCCATGCCGCACGACCAGTAACCGCACAGTACGTCTCCAATCCTCTGGCGCGCGCGTTCAGTTCATCCTGACGCGATGGCCTATGAACAGGTGGCTGATGAGCGCGTGTTGGACACTCTCAGAGCGCGGCCTCGATGGCGCCTCTCACGCGATCGGCGGTCGCACGGGAGCCGCTCAATTCCGACGCCAGACGAATCGCCGCAGTGAGCAACGCATTTTGGCCTTTCTCCGCGATGGCTCCGGGAAGCATCAGATATGCCTCGCATGCCGCCGTAACGGCGGGCAGCACATGCTCGGCAGCCGCGTCGCCCGCCACATCTCGCTGAGCCGCGACAGTCGTAAGGATGCCCGCGAGCGCGGTTGGCGGGTGTCCCATCTGAATGTAGCGCCGGGATGTGGCTACTGCGCCCGCAGTGTCTCCGGTGGACGCCTGCTGCTCGACGGAACGCAACACTGCACCGGGTATCAGGCCGCCCGCCACCAGCGCGCCGCCAGCCGCGGTTCCCTGTACGGCGGGTGCGCCGACAGCGCCGAGACCAGTCACCGCACAGGCGGCGGTATAGAGCAGCGGGAAGACGACCGCCTCCTGGGTGTGGCGCATCGCGAGCTGCACCGAGTGGACGTACTGCAGCACATGGCTCGCCCGAGTCAGTCCTGCGGCGTCTCCCGGAGCCACGGCATTGATGTAACCCGCCACGGCCAGCGCAATACCAGACGCGACTCCGCGCGGCGTGGCGCCACTGCGTAGCGCCTCCAACACCGCATTGCACGCAGCCTCAGCATCGCCAGCCGTGAGCGCTCGCTGGAATGTCGGCCCTGCAGCCTCTTCCTTGGGAATCGCCAACCGTGTGCGCAGCCACGAGAGATCGTGACCTGATTGCGCGGCAAAGTCACTGGCCACCTTTGCGACGGGTGCGTCCGGAGTGGTATCGAGCATCAACGGCGGATACCAGGAAATCAGTGGTGGCTCGTGATCGCCCCACGCCGCCATATCCAGTATCTGCCCGCCGTTTGTCGCGAAGATGAGCGGGTGGCCTCCGTCTGGATAACGATGCGCCAGCGCGGCATAGATTGCCGTCTGGAACGAGCGATAGTCTGCGCCGGTCGCATGGTAGCCCATCAGCAGCGCGCGAATCCTATTCAGGTCGCGGCGAACAAACGCGTCGCGTACCGCCTGATAGACCGTCTCACCGTCTTTCAACTCACCGGGCAGTAGCGGTTCGGGCAGGCTGGGATGTGGCTCTGGCAAGCCTTTGCGCACCGCATCGGCAACCGCGAGAAATGCCTGCGTCATGGGGTACGCTGGCGCCAGCTTGCGGCGGGTGTCATCACCTGGCTCTGGCCCAGCGGGGATCGTGCGCATCCACTCAGAGACGCGCCCTACCGAGGCCAGAACGCCGAGCGCGTGTGGATCGGCGTTGCCCCAGAGCGCGGCCAGGCCCACGCGACCAGCGATCTTGGAGGCTGGCGCTTTCTGTGCACCGAGCAAGTCTAGCGTCTCCCGAAGAATCCCGTCTGTATCGGAGGCGGCGATGGCCTCCAGCAGGGGAGTAGTATCCGCGTAGATCGTCGTCACCATGGCTGTCGCATCGCTCCTTTAACGCACAGGATTCTATTGCGCATCTGGCCTATCCGGCATATCCGAAGCGCCAGGCGTCGTATCGTCAGAACTTTCCTCCTCAGCACCCTGGTCACGCAGCGCGCGAATCTGTGCGTCAAGAGGTGGAATGCTCATGTAGTCTTCGTCGAGAATCTTATAGGCTCGTTGCAAGTAGAGCCCGGCCAGAGTCGGCCCCGTCGCGTCTGCGCGCAATGCCGCCTCGATCAACTGGTCGGCGCGGTATTTTTCTGGCAGCGGGCGTGCCACGCGCCGCATGTCGGCCGCCACCCGGTCAAGTGCCCTGCGGTCGCCCGACTCCATCGCGTAGCGTGCCTGACCAATCATCTTGGCAATTTCGGCAAGGCGGTCACGCTCTGGCAATACAGAGGCAAGCAAGTCCTCGACGTCAAGATCGTCAAGTGGAGTGCTCTCAGCCACTGCCGCGACATCAGGCCATCGGGTTTGATAGGAGCCGTACAACTCGCCATATTCGGCGCTGCCCTCGGCGGCAAACTGCAATCGCGCGTTATCGTCGGAAAGAACCAACGTGCCCAGATCGCAGAGATCGTCGTCGCGGCGCTCGGCAAGCTGCCGCAGGACATCGAGTGAGGCGGCATCTTCGAACATCGGCGGAATGGGCATCGCGTTCACCGGTGTCGTGCCCTCGTTGAGCGCATCAGCGGGAAACTGGCCCGCGAACATCGGCGGCAGGTATTTGCCGATGGAGAATTGAATTGGGAGGACAACACAATACGTCGCGACGATGCGATCGCTCCCAGAGACACGCGCGAACAGAATCGCGTGGCCACGCGGCGACTGTGAATTTCCAAGCTCGAAGCGAAGCACGGAACTGATCTCCTCCGGCTGGGGGCGCGCTCTTGCTCGGCACGCTCTCCTCCCATGCTATCATATCCGCGGGCATCTGCGCCGTGCAACCGTTCGTCACAGCGGTGAGGCAGAGATCTTCCATCCGGTCGCGAAGAGCGCAGCAAAGGAGCCACTGTGCCGATCGACGGCATCTTCAATATCGACAAGCCAATGCATATGACCTCACACGACGTCGTGGCGCGAGTGCGACGGCTGGCAGGCCAGAAGCGCGTCGGCCATGCTGGCACACTCGATCCGGCGGCAACCGGTGTTCTGCCTGTGCTGCTGGGTCAGGCGACACGAGTAGCCGAGTACCTGAGCGAGAGCGGCAAGGCCTATCGAGCGACGATCCGCTTCGGCATCGTGACCGACACCTATGACGGCGAGGGACAGATCCTGCGCGAGTCGAAAGTCGAGCTGACGCGCGAGGATATCGCCGCCGTGCTGCCGGACTTCCTTGGCGACCAGATGCAGCGCCCACCCGTCTACTCGGCGATCAAGCGTGACGGCAAGCCGCTGTATGCGCTGGCGCGCGCGGGGAAGAGTGTCGAGGTTGAGCCACGACTCGTCCATTTCGACACCCTGGATATTGTCGATTGGACCCCGCCGACGCTCGTGCTCGATGTAGCATGCGGTAAGGGCACCTACATTCGTTCGCTTGCGTTCGACCTGGGCGAACGGCTGGGGCCAGGCGCGCACCTTGCCGCGCTCGTTCGCACCCGCAGCGGATCATTTCGCCTGACGACAAGTGTGACGTTGGAGGCGCTCGCCCAGGCTTTCAGTGAAGATACCTGGCAAAGATACTGCTTCGCCGCCGACGAGGCGCTGCTCGACTGGCAAGCGGCGATACTTGGCGACGAGAGCGAGACGCGCATGAGGTACGGCCAGCAACTAGAATTTGCGGCCGCGACTGCGACGCCAGACCCCTCTAGGCTATTGCGCGCCTATTCGACCGACGGGCGTTTTCTGGGCATTCTTCGTTCCGAGGACAGCGGCTGGCAGCCGCATAAAGTGCTGCAGACCGTTCCACTCGATGACAACTCGTCGCGCCGCGAATGGAACGGACCGCATAACGGCTCCGACTAGTTCCCCGGTCGCGTCGGGCTATCGCCGCCCTCTGCCGGAAAGCTCGCGGGTGGCGCGGGCGGATAGGCAGAGGGATCGATGAACTGAGACATTCCGGCCTGGGTTGGCGCGTCATCGCCCTGCGGCATACCGAATGGCGGTTGCTGGGTCACGGTCGGTGGTATCTGATCGCCCCAGCCTTGCGGCAGCACCTGCCAGTTCTGCTGCACGGTCGCGCTTCCGGGAGGTACATCACCGCCAAAGGCTCCATAGTTACCGCCGGGGAGGGATGGCGAACCCCACCCTTGCGGCGACGCACTGGCCGCTCCCGGCGACGGATTAGTCTTGCCACGCCGCACGAGCAAAACGATCAACAACACCACGGCAAGCAGCAAAAGCAGCACACCCACGCCCGCGAGGATCAAGACCAATGGCGAGACGCCGCTCAAGCCGCCTGCCGTGCCACCGCTGCTACTGCCAGCCCCACCCACCGTCGTGCTCACTGATGGCGTGGCGGCTGCCGTGGCAGTTGGCTGCGGAGTTGCCGTCGCTGCGGCGGCGACGATCGTTACGGGTTTTGCTCCGGCAGGGCCAACATCCAATACACCACTATGGGTGGTGGCGCCCGCAACATACTTGCCGCGAGCGGCGTTCGCCGGAATGGTGAAGGTAATGCTGAACGTGCCAGTATTGAGCCCGCTGGAGTGCGCGACGCCCGTCACGACGATCGGCCCGCCACAGTCGGCGCAGGTGGCGATGTAGACGTTGACATCTTGCGGCGGAGTCCAGTGCTTGCCCGTGACGGTGATTGACTGACCAACTGCCACTGACGAGCGCGAAACACTGACGCTTGGTGGAGTGCTGGAAAGCACGTCGAAGGGACCATCGTCGATATTGCCCGCGGGCAAGCCGTCGACAGTATTATAGGCGCAAATGCTGTAGTTTCCCGAACTGGCTGCTGCTGGCCAAGTAAACGAGTACTCGAAATTGCCAGAGCTATCTACCCCTACCTGGCCTATAGCTATCTTCGGCCCAGCCAGTTTGCAGAATTCGTACGGCGAGCCCCCTGGTGAATTGTTGACGTCGCCCGGCAGGAGCGCAAGGTTGACAGCCTGCCCTACCACCGCCGCGTCAACGAACTGCGCGCCATGCACTGTGGCCCGCTCGCCGACCGGACCCCATGGATAGCCATTATTCTCGCCAGGATAGATCATCGCGCTATCCCAGTGGATGATTGGTCCAGACCCTGCGGCGAACGCTGATGGCGCCCGATAGACGCCAATCACAAGCAACATTCCGAACAGCATGGCAATGAGAACGCCAATGTGCGGTAGCAACCTCGCTCTAGGTCGCGTTGAAACGGCCATTTCCCCTCCCAGATGAGACGTTCACAGGCAAAAGCGCATCGCGCAAGATGATAACGCGCGGAAGATCGGGCGCACCGCCAGAGTGCACCGCGCCCAGTATAACGGAGCCATGACGCGCAAACAAGGAGGGGATGACGGTATTACATCACAGGCCTATGCTGGCAACTGGTGGAAGATCATTCAGGCACGAACCGGAGGCAGCAGCATGCCGGGCGCGAAACGCACCTGTACTGGCATGCTGAGAATCGCAGTGGCCACATGCGCGCAGTGCTCGGCGTCTCCACTGCACCACAGTGCATCACCGTCGTCGAGTGGGCGCGGCTCATCCGCCGATTGTCCCGCTCCGGCAAGCCAACCGCGCTCGCTCAGCACACGCCGCGTCTGCCGGGCAATCGCCGCTCCCGAATCGATCATCGTGACCTGTGGGCCGACCACGCGCGCGAACGCCAGCCGCATCGCCGGAAAGTGGGTGCAACCGAGAACCAGTGTATCGATCCCGGCATCCAGCATCGGCGTAATATAGTCGCGAATGGCCGCCTCAGCCTCGGGACCGTCGAGGATTCCTGCCTCGGCAAGCAGTACCAGCCGTGGACAACCGACCGCGAAGACCTCGACGCCATTCGCGTGTTGGTCGATAAGATGCCGCAGATAGTCGCCACGCGCCGATGCCTCAGTAGCCGCGATGCCCACCCGTCCTGTCCGCGTGAGCGCGACTGCGGGTTTGATCGCGGGCACGACGCCAATGAACGGACAGTCGAACGTTGCGCGCAGGTCGGCGAGTGCGGAAACGGACGCAGTATTGCAGGCGACGACGATAGCTTTTGCGCCCTGGTCCAGCAGCAGCCGCGCAGCGTTACGGGATAGTTCCTGAATTTCGGAGACAGGGCGCACACCGTAAGGACAATTTCCGGTGTCACCAAAGTAGATGAATCGTTCTTCGGGCAGTTCGCGCAACAATTCCTTCAAGATGGTAAACCCGCCGACGCCTGAATCGAAGACGCCAACGGGCGCATTGCTCGCTTCAGCCATGCGTTGCGCCTCTGCTTCCTCCATACTCGCTGTTCGATGGGTACCCACCCAGGTCAAAACACACGCATGGATATTCTACCATGCGTTGCGTCTGTTGCGTCTCTGGTGATCAATCGTTGCAATGCCGCCTGTGACCTGTTTGGGACAGCGGCACGCTATAATACCTGAAGTATAGATGGCATTGGCGCGCAGCACGCGGGCGAATTTGCCCAGGAGGATAGCAGAATGGCAAGTGAAAAGTTTGCGACCGCGCGGTTCGATGGCGGCATGAAGTTTTCGGCGCGCGCTGGCTCCGGCCACGAGCTTACGATGGACACAGGCGTTGACGATGGCGGTGAGAACGCCGGATTCAGTCCCATGGAGCTGCCGCTGGTCGCCGTGCTCGGCTGCACCGGGATGGATGCCGTCACGATACTCCGCAAGAAACGCCAGGATGTCACCGGATACGAGATGAGCGCGCATGGAGTCCGCGCTGAGACACACCCGCACGTTTTCGTGACGATTGACATCGAGCATACCTTTACTGGGAACGGTCTGGAGCCTGATGCGGCACGCCGGGCAATCGAGCTTTCGGCGACTCGCTATTGCAGCGTTGGCGGCATGTTGCGCCACACCGCGGTCATCACACACACTGTAGTGGTGGTCGAGGCGGCAACAGGCGCTCGCACCATCACTGAGCCCGTCGTCGTTGGCCCAGAGATGGCCACTGTCGCCGATTAAGCGGATAGGACCGTGACAGATAGAGGCAGCAGGCGCAGTGCGGCAGATGGGAGCGCATGCTGACGTGCTGGCTTGACGCTGCCCCACGCCTGAGGTATCCTGAGGGAGCGACGTCTTCTGATGTCGCCCTAGGTGGGTAGCTCAATTGGCAGAGCAGCGGTCTCCAAAACCGCAGGTTGCAGGTTCGATTCCTGTCCCACCTGCCCCTAGAAACCAAGAAATAAAGCGGCTTCAGGCGCCATTGCCCGGAGCCGCTTTTGTCTGCCAAACCGCAACTACGCCAACCACTACGCCAAATTCGGAGG
>DAHUXT010000165.1 GCA_027307065.1 Ktedonobacteria bacterium | reverse complement strand
ATGCGCGCCCGACTGCAACGTGATATTGCCGCCAAATGCGAGCACGCGCCCATCCACCTCGCCGGAGACGACGATATTGCCCCCTGCCGCAATGACATCTCCGCTGACACGGCCGAGTATCGTGACATTGCCGCCATAATCACTGAGGTGGCCGCAATACCACTGATCGGTGTCAACCACCACATCCTTTCCGAAGATTTCCTGTTGGGCCGGGCTGCAGCCACTTGCCAGGGTCCAGTTCAGGCCGGGCACAGCGCCAGCCAGAAGCCCGCCTGAAGCCAGTGACGGGCGACCAGGTGCGTTCGGGTCAGGTACAACAACGCCCGAAGGCGCGAAGTAGACGCCAAAGAGGGCGATACCGCCGATGAACGCCATGAGGAGTATCACGAAACGTGCGCGAGAGGGGGTTGGTGCGCCATGCATAAGGCTCTCAGGCCTCCTGCGGATCGCGCCCGAACTGGCGAGCCAATTGCGTCCACGAAAGCAGCAGGAATCCAAGCAGCCCTGCCATCGTCGCCGGAATCATCCAGGGCGTTGCAGCGGCGCGAGCGATAAGCTGACCAATGGATCGGGCAAGCGCCAGCAGGCCAAGCGCGGCAGTCATCAGCGCATCGAGAATCGCGACGGCGAGCGACGGGCTTATTAGTGTCACGAGAACGCCTGTGGCCAGCATCAACACCAGGGCGATGCCTAATGTGCCCACGACGACGCGGAACGGCTGCAGCCACGAAACGCGGGACGGACCACTTGCCAAGGATACAGGCGCAGGCGCGGGCATCGTGGCGATGCGAGTCAGGACCTTCGCGGCGAAGTCTGGAGGCGCGCTCGCCATGGTTATCGGCGCACGCAAGCGAATCTGGCTATCCATCCGGTCATCAGCGGATTCGAGAGATCGCGCGGCTGCCTGCGCGCGCGGGGGCAGGGCAGGGCGATTTCGCAGCGTGATACGCGCGAGGATGAAGGCGAATACAGCGGAGAAGGCGGCTATACTAGTGCGCCGCCAACCCGACGTCGCCTGCCGCGATCTTTCCATGCTCTCGCTCATCGGTTTCCTCGCTCGCGAGGGTCATGTCCAGACCTTGCGCCTTCATCGTCCGCGCGACAAGTTCGCGGGCGCGGTGCAGGCGAGCCTTTACCAGAGCCGGTGTCAACTCCAGGGTCTGAGCAATTTCCTCATAGGAGAAGTCATGCCAGTAGCGCAGAAGCAGGACCGCGCGATACTTGACGGGCAGCGTATCGAGAATGCGCTGCATGTCGTCGGCGGTTTCGTGGCGCAGGGCGGATTGCTCCGGGCCAGGGCCAACGTCGGCGATCCACTCCAGGAAGGGCACGTTCTCCAGCGGCAAGGCGAGAAAGCGACGGCGACGAAGCTGGTCAATCGAAAGGTGCGACGCAATCGAGAGCAGCCAGGTGCTGAACCGATGCGCCTCTTTGTAGGTGTGCAGCTGGGTGTAGGCGCGCACAAATGCTTCCTGCGCAACGTCTTCCGCCTCAGTCGGATTGCCGAGCATGCGGTAGGCGACGTTGAACACAGGGTCCTTGTACTTCTCGACGAGCGACGAGAATGCTTCCTGATCTCCAGCAAGCGTTCTGCGCACGAGAGTCGTATCCTCGAGCATGTCGGGCGTCCTCGGTGCGGGGGCGGTTGTCAAGCCTTCCGCCTGAGAACGCCCAGTGATCGCGCGACCCAGCGCCTTGCCAGCAACCAGGGCAGTACCGTGGATATCCACCCCGGGCCTCCTTCGTTTGGCCGTGTGCCGAATGTATCTCGGTGACGATTGATCCCCAACCAATTCGGGGATACGATCCGCCACATCGAGCTGTCTCACTGCATCACGCCAGCAACATTTCGGTCGAACGTGCCCTTTGAAGCTAAGCTTCGCGCTTGATATACGCAAGCATCGCCTCAAGGTTGCAAATCCGCCTCATCTGGCGTTGATTGAATGATACCCCAAAACTTCAGGCGTTATCAGTGTCCAAGGATAGAATCTGTCTAAGACTTAGGATGTATGACCGTGGGAGTCCGCGCTATGACCTGCGCCACAACTCACGCCCAGTTTCTATGAGATGGTGTCGTGCGCGACGCGTGCCAGAGCCGGAGGCCCCAGAGCCGGAGGCCCCAGCGACTATGCCAGCCATTCGCCGTCGCAGTGATGCTGCGGCTCGCATCGACAGACACCAACGTCCCAGGCGAAGCAGGCGAAGTCAGTAACACACACTACTTGCGCGAAAAACAAAGAGGAGCCGCCAGCGATGTGCTGACGGCCCCAAGGAGCATGCAATTTTGGCGCAACATGCATCAGGCAGTGCGGCGTCGACCAACTCCGATCGCCTTCAGGATCAGCAGCAGAATTACCGCGCCGACAAACGCGATGATCAGGCTGCCAATGTTGAACCCGGTGAAGCCGAATGTGCCCGGAAGCAGCAGAGACACAATGAATCCGCCAATCAGGGCACCGACTATGCCGACGATGATGTCGCCGATGATACCGAGTCCGGTGCCTTGGACGACAAGGCCAGCCAGCCAGCCAGCTACGCCACCAACAATTATCCACGCGAGAATGTTCAACATAAAATCGCCCTCTCCTTTGAGAATAACGCCATCAACACACGATCAGGCTCTCAATGGATGTCACCCACCACACGACATCAGCCGCCCGGTGGGGCGCGGCTCCACTTTGCCGCATAGACGCGATAATGCAAGGAACGTGCCAGCGTAACGGTGCGACGCTTGCTGCCGGCCTGGGGGCTGCGCGCGGCGAAGATGCTTGCGCCCTTGGGGCCCGGCTGCTACACTAGCGCAACGCTGGCTTTGGTGAGCTAGCTGCTAGCAGGGGAGGCCGCGATGAGCCAATCGCCTGAGGAAATGTCGGCACGGCACGACGCCACGCACCTGTTCGAGCCTGGAAGCCTGCCGGGCGTCGGTGGCCTTGGGCCAGGTTTCGAGGGCGGCGATACGGTTGCCGCTCCGATTCCTCCAGCTGGGGAGCATCCCGCCGCGCCCGAGGCCAAGCCGCTCACCTTTCGCAAGGCGCTGACGTATTCGAGCGGCAACTTCGGGTCGGGCGTCTTCTACTCATTCAACAACTTTATCCTGCCGATTTATCTCAGCACCTTCGGCGCATCGAATGTGTTGATCGGTGTACTCGCCAGTACGCGGTCGCTTGAGGGCTCGGTCATTCAGCCTGCGGTTGGCGCGCTGAGCGATCGCATCTGGACACGCCTCGGGCGCCGACGGCCCTTCATCGTCGCCTTCGTGCCGCTCTGTGTCTTCTTTCTCGTCCTCACGCCGTTGCTCGCGCCGCCCCAGAGTCCGCCCGCAAAAGTGTCTGGGCAGTGGACGCTCCCATTGATACTGGCGTCGCTGGGCATCTTTCTCTTCTCCGTCACCTTCAACGTCATGTATGACCCGTACAATTCGCTGCTGGCCGACATTACGCCAGAGCGACAGCGGGGCCGTGTCAACGGCGTCTTTCAGGCGGCAGGCGCGTTTGGCCAGGTATCCATTTTGCTCGTGGGGGCGCTGCTCGGCGTCGACCTGCGTGTGCTCTTCCTCATCACCGCTGGAACGCTGCTGGCGTTCTACCTGCCGACAGTGCTGGGTATCCGTGAGCCGCGAAACCTGCCCGGCGTGCTCGTGCATCGTCGCTATACTGCCCGCGACTACTGGAATGGCCTACGGACTGACACGCAGGTACAGCTCTATTTCGCGGTGCAGTTCTTCCTCTGGTTCGGCATCAACGCCATCACGCCATTCCTGACACTCTACGCCATCAAAGAAGCAGGCTTCTCAACCGGAGGCGCGCTGATTCTCTCGCTCGTCTTGCTGCTGAGCACGGCGGTCTTTGTCTGGCCGCTCGGGGTGCTGAGCGACCGGCTGGGACTGCGCCGGGTCTTTCTGCTGGGGATGATCTGCATGGCTGGCGCGTCAACCGCGGGCATCTTCACGCACAGTGCGGTGCCGCTCTTCATCATCGTGACGATTGCGGGCGTGGGCAATGCGGCCCAGACCGCCAGCTCGTTCCCGCTGCTGACACGTATCGTCTTCCCCGACCAGATGGGGCTCTATACGGGCCTGAACACCGCGGTGACATCGGTGGCCGCGCCGCTCTCCGCGTTCATCGCGGGCGAGTTGATCGACCGCATTGGCTTTACAGCGATGTTCCCATTCGTCGCGGCGATGTTCATTGTCTCGCTCGTGCCACTGGCGATTCTGCGGGTTGAGAAGTCGAAGGCGGCAATTGCCCACGCTAGACTGCTGGAACAAGCGGCAATCACCGCCGAGTAACCGCGACAAACAAGCCCCCGTTCCCGCTGGATCGTTCGTGACGACAGCAGACGGCGACGGGGGACTTTTGATGAAGCTCCGGCGAACGGTTAGTGCCCGCTCGTGCCCTGGGCAAAACGCTTGGCAATCTCGTCCCAGTTGACAACATTCCACCACGCGGCGAGGTAGTCTGGGCGCCGGTTCTGATACTTCAGATAATAGGCATGCTCCCAGACATCGTTGCCCATGACCGGGAAGAGGCCGTCGGTCAGTGGGTTATCCTGGTTGGCCGTCGAGGTGACGGCAAGCTTGCCATCGGTGCCGATGACCAGCCATGCCCAGCCTGAGCCGAAACGCTTGGTGCCAGCGTCATTGAACGCGGCCTTCAACTGGTCGAAAGAGCCGAACGCCGATGTGATGGCATTCGCCAGGTCGCCAGTTGGCTCGCCACCACCGCTGGGCTTCATGATCTGCCAGAACATGCTGTGATTGGCATGGCCGCCACCGTTGTTGCGCACCGCCGTGCGGACGGCTTCGGGTACGCTGTTCAGATTGCGCACCAGATCGTCGATGTTCATGTTCTCGAACTGGGTCTGTCCCTGCAGCGCGGCGTTCAAGTTGTTCACGTACGCCTGGTGATGCTTGTCGTGATGCAGGTGCATCGTCTCTTCGTCGATATACGGTTCCAGGGCGTTGTAGTCGTACGGTAGAGGTGGAAGTTCGTAGGCCATTGTTTCGGATTCCTCCTTATGCCAGGGGAAACAGTAAGAGTGGATGGGACGCCGATGCTCTACGCCGCAAAACTCGTGCCTGATATCAGCTTGCCAACCAACATGGCCGTCCACCCAAATTGGCACAGAGATGCGCGGCAAAGCAACTGGCACGCGAGCGGCACGGTCGCCGCCCGTCAGTTTAGCACAATTGGCGGCGGGCTGGTGGGCATCGTTCCTGTTACAAGATCGTAGCGCTCACCTGATTGGAGCGACAAACCATCCGCGCCAGCCACGTGTCATGCAGCGCCAGGGTCAGATTTCTGCATGAATGATCGTCTTCCGCTTGCGCGCGTGAAACGATGTGTGTTACCTTAGCTGTTGGTATGAGATGAGTGCATCAACTCTGGACACCGTCACATCGATTCCGTCACACGAGCATAGGACAGGAGGAAGCAGCATGTTGAAACCGCAACTCAGCGTTACGCCGTTTATCGCCGCGCTGTATTCCCGTGCCTGCCAGCGAAGGTTCGCTCATACTCTGCATCCGGTGGAGTGTTGAGGCAGACTCTTCCGAACGAGCAGGCGCGGGTGTCAAACATTGGCATCCGCGCTATTTTTATGCGCGCTTTTCGAGATTCGTCTCGAAACACACTGAGGGTTACATGATTTCCGGCAAGATTCTCAAAACCTATGGCTGGCCCGAAGGTAAGATAATCGGGCTGGCAAAATCCGCCGCCGAAGACCTGGCAAAGACTGGCCTCGAACAGGACGCTATTCTGGTCTGGCTGGACGGCGTGCGCGAAGATCCCGGCAAATATTTGGCCGATCCGACGTTCGCGGCGCTGGCACGCGAATGTCTGCGCCGCTCGAAGGCTCCGCACGACGAGTCGCTGGATATCGTGCGTGACCAGCCCGCCAGGTATACGGTATGGGGCGAGCACCTGATCGAGCCGCCGGCAGTTGCCCAGATGGACAATGCGATGCGTCTGCCTGTCGCAATGCAGGGCGCACTGATGCCCGACGCGCATGTGGGGTACGGATTGCCCATTGGCGGCGTGCTCGCCGCCGACGATGCAGTCATCCCATATGCCGTCGGTGTGGATATCGGATGTCGCATGCGGCTCTCGGTCTACGACGTCTCCCCGATCGTCCTGGGGCAGCGCCGCGCTGAGTTTCGCAATACGCTGCTCGATCGCACCCGCTTTGGGCTGCGCGAGGGCTGGGAGCTGCGCGACCGTCCCGATCACGCGGTGCTGGCGGATCCCGCCTGGGAGGCGACGCGGCTGCTCAAGTCGCTCAAGATCAAAGCGCAGCAGCAATTGGGAACGTCAGGCAGCGGCAATCACTTCGTCGAGTGGGGCGCGTTTCGACTCTACGCCGACGATGAGCAGCTTGGCCTGAAGGCAGGCGAATACCTGGCGCTCCTCTCGCACAGTGGCTCACGAGGGGTCGGCTTTAAGATCGCCAACACCTACACCGAGTTGGCGGCGCGTGAACATCCACGGCTGGATGCGTCGCTGCGCCACCTGGCATGGCTCGCGCTCGGCAGTGAGGCGGGCCAGGAATACTGGCTCTCGATGGTGCTTGCGGGCCGATTCGCTTCGGCGAATCACGCAGTCATCCACCAGCGTGTCTCGGCGGCGATGAAACTGCGCGAGGCGGCATCCGTCGAGAACTTCCACAACTTCGCGTTTCGTGAAGTGCTGGCGGATGGGTCAAGCGCCATTGTACACCGCAAAGGCGCTACACCAGCTGCCAAAGGTGTTCTCGGTGTTATTCCTGGTTCGATGGGCGATGCTGGCTACGTCGTGCGTGGGCGTGGCGCACCGGAGGCGCTAAACTCAGCGTCGCATGGCGCGGGTCGCCGGATGAGTCGCCGGGCCGCCTTTAACACGATCACCAGGACCGCGCGCGATGCCTACCTACGCGAGCGGAGCATCACGCTGCTCGGCGGCAACGTGGATGAGTCGCCACAGGCATATAAGGACATCGAGTCGGTCGTCGCCGCGCAGAGCGACCTGATCGACGTGTTGGGCAAATTTACGCCACGTCTCGTGCGGATGGCAGACGAGGCGGGTGAGTTCTAACAATCCTCCGGCAGTCCATGAGTCGCGGAACCGTGGAGCCGGAGGATTTCTGTTAGGCTCGCGCAGTTCATCGAAGGAGCGGATAATGCACACTCGGCCACTGGACGCGGTCCGTGACTTGCCGGCGCTAGCGATGCTCTTCGCCACTCACGATTCTGAGCCACCCACGCCCGCGCTTCTGACCGAGTGGGAAGGCCACGCGCCGCAAGATCTTGTACGGCAGCGGCTCGTCGCCTTCACCGATGCCAGCGAGCGAACGCTCATAGGCTACTGCGATACGGCGCATTGGCCGTGGGACATGCCACACCACTTCGAGCTGGAGACGCTGGTGCATCCCGACCAGCGGCGGCAGGGACTCGGCACCCGGCTGGCCGACGCGGCGCTCGCGTTCGCGCGTAGTCAGGGTGCTACTCGTCTGGCGGTCGAGGTGCGCGACAATTCGGCTGAGGGAAGGCGATTTGCCGAGCTATACAGCTTCCAGCGCGACCGCCATATCTTCGAGTCGAGGTTGATGCTGGCCGATTTCGATGGTGTGCGATTCGCCGCTGCGATTGCCCAGGCGGAGACGCGGGGAGTGCGCTTCTTCTCGCTCGCCGATCTTGGCAACACGGAGGAAGCCCAGCGCCGGGATTACGATCTCAACGCCGCGTTGGTGCGCGATATACCCGGAAGGCATGGCAACTTCATGCCATTCGAGCAGTTCCAGAAAACGGTATGCGGCGCGTCGTGGTATCGGGCCGATGGGCAAATCATCGCGGCGTTTGGCAACTACTGGGTAGGCATGGCAGCGGTCGGCTATATCGAGCATACGAACTCGATGTATAACATGTTTACGGGAGTTGACCCGGCCTGGCGCGGCAAGGATATCGCGCTGGCGCTCAAGCTGCTGGCAGTCGAGTGCGCCCGCCGCTACGGCGCGGACTACATCAGCACCAACAACGATTCCGAAAACGCGCCAATGCTGGCCATCAACCGCAAGCTGGGATACCAGCCGCAACCCGGTTTCTACCGCATGCTGCGCGCGCCAGCATTCTAACGAGCATCGCGCACCCTGAAAGGCGGATACAGTGCCTACCGACCCGGAAAATCTCGCCCGTACACGCGCCACGTATGATCGCGTCGCCGAAGAATATGCCACGCGCATCGCCGATGAATTGACGGGCAAGCCGCTGGACCGCGCATTGCTTACCTGCTACGCCGAGCAGGTGGCTGGCCTGGGTACCGTGGCCGATATGGGATGCGGACCAGGACACGTCGCCGCGCACCTCCACGGTCTCGGCGTGCCAGTGATTGGAATCGATCTTTCGCCAGAAATGGTGGCCATCGCCCGCCAACGATTCCCAACTATTCCCTTTGAGCAAGGCTCGATGCTGGCGCTCGATACGCCCGACGCCGCGTGGGGTGGGATTATTGCGTTCTACTCGATCATCCATCTCCCTCCGGAGAGCCGCCCACAGGCGTTCGCGGAATTCGCCCGCGTGCTCAAGCCCGGTGGATTGCTCTTCCTGGCGTTTCACATGGGCGACGAGCAGCGCCATCTCGATGAGTGGTGGGGGCAACCCGTCTCACTCGACGTCTGGTTTCTTCAGCCAGACGCGATCGAATCGCAGCTTCGCGACGTGGGCTTCTCGATCGAGATGTCGCTGGTGCGGCA
>DAHUXT010000164.1 GCA_027307065.1 Ktedonobacteria bacterium | reverse complement strand
GACGAGGGAGATCCTGCCTTTGAAGTCGCCTCCGATCGCCTTCTCGATATCGGCACCCTTATTGGCGCGGAGAATGAGCCGAACAAGGATGTAATACGCTGCGCCCGCCAGGAGACCGACTGCGCTGTAGACGAGGGCGGGCCCAGCTGACAGTGGATGGTCGCCTGCCCAGGCGGTGACGAACGGGACAAGTGAGAGCCAGAACAGCAGGTGGAGATTGGCCCACATGACGGCACCGTCGATACCGGGCGTGGCGCGCAACAGCAGGTGATGGTTGTTCCAGTAGATGCCTATGACTGCGAAACTCATCACGTAGACGAGAAACTTCTGGTGCAGGTCCCAGAGCGAGCTGATATCCACGTGTTTATCTGGTGGCCGAAGCTCCAGCACCATGATGGTGATGATGACCGCCATCACGCCGTCGCTAAACGCTTCCAGTCGCCCCGTCTCGATCAGTTCCGTTTTTCGTTGTGATTGCTGCTCTTCTTCTGCCATGCGCGCATTGTGGCATATATAGTAGCAGGTGGGCACTACACCTTTGGGTAGTCGCATTGGCGAAGATGCATCCTGGCACGCTAGCTAATCCGCTCATGTCATACCAGGTCTGGCGCTGTTGTCGTAGGGAAGCGCGCCGCGACATCGATAGTGCGAATTGCGAATGGTCTCCGCGCACGGAATGATAGTCGCAATCCGGAGGAGGTTTTGTCCAACAACCCATGTGAATCTCGCCAGACGCCAGACATGGCGAAGCGGGAACGCCGCGACCACCACCGCAGCATTCCCGCTCGTTTGTTTCGCTCGTGTTCCACTTCCCCAGGCAGGAGTCGCTCGCGCGCCTGTCTAGTGGGTATACGCGGGCAGGCCATTAGCGTTGCGAGACGTGTCCTACCCCGCTGACGGATTTGCGCACCGTTGGATTGCCGCTGTAGACGATGCTGCCGACACCACTCACGCGCGCGTCGAGTTGCTCGCTCACCCGCAACTGCGCGCTCCCCGTCCCGGAGATGACGGCACGAGCGTTCACGCTGGCCAGATCGTCGCCATGGTACGAGCCAGCACCCGAGATGCGGACATCCTGGCTGCGTACCTCGCCCGCGCAGGTCGCGCTGCCCGCGCCACTGAGCGACACGTCCAGGCTATCCGCCGCCAGCCCGGTCACGGTCAAATTGCCCGCGCCGCTCAATTCCAGTCGCAGCGACGACGTGCCAAGCGCCGGAACATCCACATTGCCCGCGCCTGAGATGTGTATCGCGAAGAGATCTTTGACGGTCAACGTATAGCGAATGGGTCTCTTGGGGCTAAAATGCGCTCCAGGCTCAGTGCCGAGTACCAGCCGCTGGCCGCGCACCTCGGAGGTCAGCAGCGGCATGATGTTATCTTCCGCCTCGATCGTCAGCGATTCGCTCCCCGTCTGTGTGATGTGAAGCTGTCCCACACCGGAGAGCACCACCTCGGTGAAATCGCCCACATCGCGTGCCTCTGAGATGACATTGCCTGAGCCAACCTCGTGGCTCAACACATTTTTCAGGATGCGCCCAAAACCACTAGCCATAGCGTGAATTCCTCTCACAGAACCGGTTGATAGCCACTCACCAGCCGCTTACCAGCGCTGAGACGCCGCCCCGGCATCTTCGCTCCGATGAGTCGTTTATAGCACATCATTACAACAAAATCAATATTGATATTTATTTTGTTAACATTGTGACATTTGCACAGTAAAGCGGTCGCCTTTTACCTGGGCAGCTTGCTATCTCCGCTCAAGTGAACGACCGGAAGGAGCGCGAGATCGATCTCGCCGATCCGCTCCGGGCCGAGTGCGACTATTTCACTGTGCAAACGGCGCGCATCCGCGATGAGGCGACCGACTTCTACCTGGCGGCACTGTGGGGCAAATGGCTCCAGATAGTCGGCTCCGGATGACAGCTTGAGCACCGCGCCGCGATAATTGCCACGCAGCAGGTGATAGCAGCCGACGCCCACCTGCAAAATTCCTTTCGCCAGCACGCGAATCGGCCCTGGCTCGCGATTCCAGAGGTTTTCGAGCGTCTCGTGGCACTCGAAATACTCGCGCTGGTTGAACTGCTCGATGCCGAGCAATAATTCGGCTGGCGGCGGATCCTGG
Organism: Ktedonobacteria bacterium; assembly: GCA_027307065.1. Taxonomy (GTDB): domain Bacteria; phylum Chloroflexota; class Ktedonobacteria; order Ktedonobacterales; family JADMIN01; genus DAHUXT01. The sequence continues at coordinate 6,599 of DAHUXT010000164.1, read as the reverse complement.
CAGCGATTGATCAGATCGGCGTCGCGGGTGGGCGGGCGGCGTGCGTTGTACGGGCGCGGCGCACCAGAAGAGGCGTCATCCATGGGTTGGCGTGTCCGATCATGAAGAAAAAGCAAGGACGGCTGTTTCCAGCCGCCCTCCAATGGTCTCGCGATGGGTATCGTGGGTAATGCGTGCGTGCTGCGCTGCTAGGACGCCGCCTGGTCCAGCTCTTTGTGCCGCAGGCGCCGGCTCATGATAGCCAGCAGCTTGATGGCAATGTCCGGCTGCTCGCGCAGCACTGCGCGGAAGTCCCACACGGGGATCGCCAGCGCGCGCGCCGGCTCAAGGGCCACGGCGGTCGCCGTTCGGGGCAGATCGTCCAGCAGCGACATCTCGCCCAGCACCGCGCCGCGCTCGAATGTGCCAAGATCGCGGACGGTCCCATCAGGCGCCTGCTGGCTGATTTGCACCTTGCCACTGGTGATGATAAATAGGCCTATCCCCGTCTCGCCCTGGCGCAGCAAGGTCGATCCCGCTGGGTAGTCGCGCTCGCGGCAGTTGGCCGAGAGCAGTTGAAGTTCATGTTTTGACAGGTCGTGGAATAGCGGCACCTGAGAGAGCACATCTTCATACATCTGTGCGGGCTGCCTTTCTCATACACAGCGCCCCCAGCGCGACGCGCTCAACAAAAGCCGCGTTCGATCGCGAGAGGTCGCTGCTATTGTACCGTACTGCGCCGGATGGCGTCTATCGTAATGACGTCTATCATACGGAGGAATTATCCGTGACGAGCGCCGCTCACCCATACGCAGCCGGCAAAGGCGCGCGCCACACCAAGACGCGCGACTAGCGCCTTCCGCCGTCATCGCCATCGGGTCCGTAGCCGTCGCCGCGCCGCCAACTATTGTACTGCGAGCTGCCGTCACGTGACATGCCGCGTGGAGCGCCCCGCGACCGTGGTCCGCGCGACGGTGGAGCATCGTCACCAAACTGCATGCGACCCATCGGCGGCCCAGGAGGGAGTTGGTGTTGCCCCGGCATCTGCGGCATCTGCGGCATTGCGGGCATGGGCGGCATACGCCAATCCTGGCCGCCATTCATCGGAGCCATCTGGCCCTCATTACCACCGTAGCCATTGTAGCCATCATACTCGCCGCCATACCCGCCCATGCCATTGTTCCCGACGCCAGCGCCCGCGGGATTGCCCATCCCACCGCGCCAGTCGGGATTCGGCTGCATCGGCGCGCCACCCGGTTGCATTGGGCGAACTGACCGCATTCCCTGTGGAGGCATCATGCCGCCCATGCCGTCCATACCGTCCATACCGCCCATACCGCCCATGTCGTTCACGCCATTCATGCCGTTCATGCCAACACCCGCTGGAACCGGCGCATCCCGGCCGGTGGTGGTGGTCGAGCGCGAGAAGCGGCGCACACCCACGAGTTGCTGCAACTGGCGAACAATCAGTTCGAGACGTTCGGCGCTCTCGGAGGTCTGCTGCGAGTTTCCGGCAACCTGCTCGGCGATCTCGATAACGGCCTGCATCGCGCCACCCATCCGGTCATATTGCGCGGATTGCTGGCGACTCGACTGACTGATGTCGCGCACGGAGCGCGTCATATAAGCGATCAGCGACTCGAACTGGCCTGGCGGCATCTCCCCGCGACGCTGCATCACCTGATTGCCCATTTGGGCAAGTTGATCAGAGCGTCTGGAGATGTCTTGCGCCGCCTCGGTAAAGTTCTGCAGCGCCTTGTTGATGGCATTCACCGCCCATACCTGCTGCGCCGCGCCATCGGCCTGCTGGGTCGCGATACTGCCGATGCGCTCTGAGGCGTGGCTTACCTGTTGCGCGGCCCGCTGCAGCGTATTGACGATCACAGAGGCTAGCAATAGCGCCAGGATAACGCCGGCGATCATGATGATGATGCCTAGCAACAGCAACTCGATGGTCGTACTGCGCTCAAACGTCGTTACCGTGTCGAGCGGAACACCGACCGACAGCACCCCGATCAATTGGCCCTGAGGGTTGAACATCGGGCTGTAATCCGCGAAATATTGCTGGCCGTTGACCTCGTCGATGCCGAGCCATTCGCGCGGCTTCGACCCCAGTGTCATGTGGCCACCGATGTTGGCGGGGAGTTGCGCGCCGGTATCGCGCGGAGCCTGTACGTCGCCGGAACTGCCCGGCTTCTGCAGCGTCGTGGAGATGCGCACACATTGCGTGAAGTCGCCGCGCGCGTTGGCGCACTGATACACCGAGACAGAGCCACCGATCAGCTGCTTCACGCTATTGACATAGTCGGTGTCGTCGTTGAGGGCATACTTGCCAAAGTTGGTATCGTTTGGCCCACCGAAATTCTTGCCAGAGGTCGGTGTATCTACCACCAGGTGATTATCGGATGAGATCGAATAATTCTCGCCGTACTGCGTCGTGAGCACCAGCACGGCAATCTTCATATTGTCCTGCTCTTGGCTCTGCGCTTGTTGCAGGGCATAATTCCGAATGGCGTTATCCGCGATAAAAAGCGTCGCCGCCGTACTCAACACAGCGCCCAGCAGCACAATCAGCGTTAGCTGTGCGCGAATACCGAGCCGCGACCGTCTTTGAAGCATTGCCCTTTAATCCTCCTGCAACCGGCTGGGTCCGGTGTTGCCACATCCCAAACCACCTGCTACACAGACCATGCCTCTCAAGCACTTCATGCACTCTCTACTGCGAGATAACGCATAGATGGTCGCACATGTATGCGATGACTGCAAAAATACTACCTTTTGTCTAGTCCGCTTGCCTGGTCAGCGCGGGCGGCGAGTCCAGGGAGATGCTGGCGAGTGAGCGAGTGCGCGAACGGACATCAACCGTTACCGACGAAATTGAATCAATCCGAGCAGCGCCAGATGGTGCAATACCGCATAGATTTCGCGCTCGGTACGGTGGGTCAGCCGGACGAGATCGAGCATGCTCCGCTGCCCATTCACCAGCAGCAGAATCATGCGCTCGCGGCGATCGAGCGGCAACTGCTCGATTGGCTCTTGAATGCCTGTCTGATAGGGCACGGATTCGAGCAGCTCGGGCCGCATCATCGGCACACCGGGCAAGCTGGTCGCCGTGAATCCAGGCTGTTGCATACCAGGCTGCGTCTGCCGGAAGTACGGATCGTTGGGGTCAGGTGGCTGCCCGCCCGCCGGACCACTCGTGTAGCCCGGATTCGGTGTCTGCGCGGGCTGCGGGTAGCCGGAATTGTACGAGGGATTGTAGGACGGATAGGATTGATTGGGAGGGTTCTGGGGATACTGCGACGGCGAGGACTGTGGGTAGCTTGAACTTGACGGATACCCGTACGACGGCCACGATCCATTGCCCGACGGCATCGGCGTGTTGCCGAATTGCCCGCCATCATTCGATCCGTAGTAGTTGTCTACATCCGAGCCTTCCGTCGCGACCTCATCGAACGAGTACATGCACTCGCCCCAGCCCATCAGCGCATTAAGCGCGTTGTCTCCGACCATCTGTCCAAAGAGCACCGACGCGGGCTGGCCATCGACAAAACGAATCTGTCCCATCTGTCGCGCGGACTCCTGCCCGCGAATCGCGCGAAGAATGCCGCTCTGGCGCGAGAGCATGATCATCTGGATGATATTACTTAACCGGCTCGTAGGTACAAATCGTGCCGCCATCCTTTATGCTCCTTATTCCGCGGATGAAGCCCTCATCAGCAGGAAAAGCATCGTGAGCGCTGCCGCTCCACCTTCTCCACTAGCGGCAACAGGAACACGCAGCATCAGTGCTGACAATACTCCCGCAACTCTTCGCCCGGTGTTATCCAATCAGGCTTGACAGCTTCCGATAGCACTGGCAGAGTTTGTGCATCCAGTAGAATTGCCCTGCGTCCACCACCAATTCCGCCTATACAATGCATTGAATCGATCGAACTCATTGGATTTCTGGGTGTTCTTCGTCCCGGTTTCGTCCGTCCACAGATCCTTGATTACGACTCGACGGGCTCGCCACTTGCAACCACCGGCGTTGTACCTGGAGCATCCAACGCCTGCGGGTCGGCCGCCTCAAGCTCCGCCAGGCGCTGACGCAACTGATCCGCCAGATTGCGATACTCCACCCCTCGCTGTTCGTCCCACTTCGGCATCTTCGCCTCATGAGCACCACTAATCACCGCGCGATCAATCAACCCAGCGTAGAATTCATAAGCCTGGATTTGTAACTTGATGAGTTCGCGCTCACTCAACGATTCTGCCATCTCATATCCTCTACCTGACCAGCCGCCCGCATGCATAGAATGCCATAGCATACCCTGTTGTGATCGCGCTTAGCGTAACACAGCCCGCACCATGGGTCAAGAACGGGAAATCTGGGCATTGAAGCGCATTGAAGCGCATTGAACGCCGGTGGACGCACGTTGCTGGTTCCCGTCACGCAGATGCATCGCCCAAATGCGCTCCCCTTGATTTAACCGACCGCTCATGGTATGCTGGTGCGCAACAGACGACACCCCTTTAACCCGGTTCCGCGAGACTGGAAAGGAGTCGGCGCGAATGCCGCCTATCTACCTGCTCGCTCGTGTGCCACGTTGTCAAATATCTGCCGCGCGCAGAGTATCGCCCCGGTTCCTCGCTTGTGAGGGCCATGGGGCGTTTTTTGTTTCTCCAATCGCGGATGACAACGCACACCGCGGCGATATTGATGGTAGGTTCGGCAGACACCTGTGGGCGTCTGGAACGTCTTGTGCGCCGTCGCGGTTTTCGTCAACAGTGCTGAAGGCGCACCGCTCTTTTAGGCGCTGCCTTCATCGGGCAGCAGAGGCTGAGTGACAACAGAGGGAGTAGTTTCATGCTGAGTTGGCGTGTGAAATCATCTGGCGTGATTGCGCCAGACGAGCGACTGCCCTGGGGGAGCACGATTGCACTGGGCCTGCAACATGCGCTTGCGATGTTCGGCGCGACCGTCGTGGCGCCACTGCTCATGGGATTCCCAGTCAACACGGCGATCTTCTTCTCGGGCGTCGCAACCGTCATATTCTTCATCATCGTCGCGGGCAAGGTGCCAAGCTATCTCGGATCGAGCTTCGCCTTCATCGGGCCAGTGCTGGCAGTCACGGGCGGTAAGTCGGCGAATATTCCACTGGCGCTCGGGGGCATCGTGGCGGCAGGCGCGGTCTACGCGGTGTTGGCGCTGATTACCATGTTCGCGGGCACCGGCTGGATTAACTTCCTGATGCCACCAGCCGTCACCGGCGCAGTGGTGATGGTGATCGGCCTGAATCTGGCGGGCGTCGGCGCGACCGACATCCAGACCGCGAAGAATGCCAACCACGCCTTGATTACCGCGGGCGTGACACTGGCAGTGGCACTGCTTTCGGCGGTTTACCTCCCCGGATTCCTTCGGCGGCTGCCCATTCTGCTCGGCGGCATCGCGGGCTACATCGTCGCGATTCTGCTGGGAGACGTTAACTTCGATGCTGTCAAGGCCGCGGGCTGGTTCGGGCTCCCTACCTTTACGACGCCGAAGTTCGATGGGTCGGCTATTGGCCTGATCGCTCCAGTGGCTATCGTGCTGGTGGCTGAGAATACCGGGCACATCAAAGCGGTGGGCCAGATTACCCGCCGCAACCTCGACGGCTACCTGGGACGTGGGTTCCTCGGCGATGCCATTTCGACGATGGTTTCTGGCTTCTTCGGTGGTACCGGTGTGACCACCTACGCGGAGAACATCGGCGTGATGGCCATGACGCGTGTCTATTCCACCATCGTCTTCCTGATCGCGAGTGTCGTCGCACTGCTGCTAGGCCTCTGCCCGAAGTTTGGCGCGCTGGTGCAGACTATCCCCGCGTTTGCGCCGGGAGTGCTCGGTGGCCTCTCGGTAGTGCTCTTTGGCCTGATCGCCGCCACTGGCGCACGCATCTGGGTGGAGAACCAGGTGGACTTCGGACGCGCGCGCAACCTGCTGATGGCGGGTGTCGCGCTCATCCTGGGCACCGGCGCCTACACCATCACCATCGGCAACTTCCCGCTGACGGGCATCACGCTGGCGACACTCGCGGCCATCCTGCTCTATCAGGTGCTGCGTGACCCAGCCACGCCGGAGTCGAAAGAAGATTCGGGCCAGGCGATTGCGCCTGCCGACTCAGCCGCCGAGCCTGCTGGCACGAGCACTGGCGGCGAATAACCCACCTCATCGCTCATCTGATGCGGCGGCCCCTCCCCATCCCGGGAGGGGCTTGTCGTCTGATGCTCGTCGTTTGATCAGGCTTTCCCCCGGCGGACGGCGACGATCTGCGCCAATATGGAGAGGGCAATCTCTTCGGGTGTGCGCGCGCCAATATCGATGCCAATAGGACCGTGAATATGCGAGCAATCTGCTCGTCCGTCACCCCCGCCTCGCGCAGCCGCTCGTCGCGCCGCTCCTTCGTCCCACGGCTGCCGATCGCGCCAACGTAGCTGACCGGCTTGCTCAGCGCCACGCGCAGCGCGGGCACATCGAACTTGTCGTCGTGGGTGAGTACCGCGACGGCGGTGGCGCTGGTCAGCGGCAGATGCGCCAGAGCCTCATCCGGCCACTCCACCAATACCTGATCGGCGTCGCGCAGTCGCTCGGGCGTGGC
>DAHUXT010000163.1 GCA_027307065.1 Ktedonobacteria bacterium | reverse complement strand
AACGCGTGTCTCACACGGACGATGTTCCGTCCGCTGCCATGTCGCCTGCCACTTCTTTTGCGGCCAGCGCGTGCAGGCAGTCGCGCTGCCGCTTGCCCTGGACCTGTCCGTAGGTAGCCACCGACAAGGGGACCAGATACGTCACCACCATCGGGATCACCCACTGCGCCGAAAGCGCTCCAGCAAGCATCTCCTGACCATGATTGATAAGCGCCAAGATCGTTCCGACCACAAGCGCAGTTTTTGCCGAGCGCACCAGCGTATCGCGCTCCAAGCAGTACGCCAGGAGGGTGCGCCAATCGTCGCCGGTGGTTGTCGCTGCGGGAAGATGCATCAGCATCACCTCTCGCCTCAGGCCAATGCCCTACCAGGTCTCTCTACGCCATGACACCAGGGAGATGACCGGTCGTTGCTAGTACGCCCGCTAGCAGCAGCAGCGACGCGATACCCCAGTTGAGCCATCGTTCATGCGGCAGGACTTTCTCCACCAGAATCACCAGCGCCACCAGACCCATCCAGGGCAGACTCATCAACCCGACCGCAAACACCACCGCCATGAGGCCCCAGCAGCAGCCGATGCAGTACAGCCCATGGTGCATACCCAGTCGCACCGCAGCTCCGTGCCCCGTGTGCCAGTGGTGCGCGAGAAAATCGAGCGGGGAGCGACAATGCTTGAGACAGGCGCGCTTCAGGGGCGTGAACTGATAGAGCCCCGCGCCAGCCAGCAGCACGCCGATGACGATGGAGCGGTACGCCGCGAGCGTGGGGAGGTGGCTGCCCAGCGCGCTCAGCGCCGTGCCGACTGCGAAAGCCACCAGGCCGAATGCTGTCCAGACGAGCAGATAACCGACCACGAAGAGCGCCGTCGGCAGCATCTTGAGCACTGGCGAGATATTGCCCGCTTTGCTGCGGCTGACCCGATCGAAGAGCAGCACCATCGGCGTGATCGAGGGGAGCATCATGGCGGCCATCATCGTGGTCCACATCGGCAGAAAGACCGCGAGTGTGAGCACGCTGGCAAGATCGGTCAGCGGGCTGGAGGAACTGATGGCTGGTGTCATGGTGCTACCCATCCCGGACATAGCGCCCATCTGTGCTGTCTGGTAGAGGGTCAGGACCCAGGCAATCGCCGTGAGGAAGAGCAGCACAGCGCCCACACTAAGCGCCGCACGGTGGTTGCGCAGAGTAATCATGTGAAATTACCTCTTGGGCGAAACCTATACAGGCGATCAAAAATGCAGTTGATTGGGGGAAGGACGCTCGTGTGGGGACTATTGCCATTCTATTAGGCTGATGATTTCACTGTCAAGCGTGTCCGTATGCCGCATCGCTCTCGTTCTGCCGACTGGTGGGTGTCAAAGATACGGGCACTCTTGCTGAGTAAATATACGGAGGGCGATTCATGATTGGAGTTGTCGGAGCTGAAGGATACTTCCCGCAGCGATGCTGGAGTCAGGTCCGTGGCCTCCGCATCGAGAGATACGAAACACTCTCAAGATAGTATGCCACCATAGACAACATGTAGTTGCCGCTCGCCTGTTGACATTGTGATGGTTTAGAACTAAACTAAGTCTAGCGGTGATGCGCTGGAGACACTTACGGACTACAGGCACATCTCCGAAACATCTCTGGCACGGATTTGGCGCGCTGAGCATACGCGCGGGCTGGCAATCGGCTGGCGGTAGAGGCTGGCAAAGGATCGAGGCGCAGGCAATGGCAGACACGGAAAAGACAGAGAACACTGGCGATATGCGGCTCGGCGGGCTGCACCACATCACTGCCGTCACGGGCGACGCGGCGGGCAATGTCGCGTTCTATACGCGGGTGCTGGGCATGCGGCTGGTCAAGAAGACAGTCAACCAGGACGATGTCTCGGCGTACCATCTCTTCTATGGCGACGAGATCGGCCACGCGGGCACCGAGTTGACCTTCTTCGACTGGCCGGACGCTGGCCCCGCGCGATCCGGCGCTGGCACGGTGGTCGCCAGCATGTTCCGCGTGCCCGACCGCGCCGCGCTCGACTGGTGGCTGACGCGATTCGACGAACTGAACGTGACACACGAGGGCATTCAGGAGCGCGCTGGCCGGGCGGTGCTGCCGTTCAGCGATCCTGAGGGGCAGCGGCTGGAGCTGGTGGCGCCGTCCACGGATGAGGCGCAGCCGGTGGCGGGCGGCACGCCCTGGGCGAAGAGTCCCATCCCGGCGGAGTATCAGATTCGCGGGCTGCATGGGGTGCGGCTGCTCTCGGCGCGTCCCAGCGCGACGCTTCAGGTGATCGCGGGACCGATGGGCTTCCGCGAGACCGGCCAGTATACGCTGCCGCCGACCGAGGGGAGCGGTGAGCGGCTGGTACGCATCTATCAGGTAGGCGATGGTGGCCCCGGCACCGAGATTCATCTGGAGGAGCGCGACGCGCTGCGGATGGGACGCGTCGGCATCGGCGGGGTGCACCATGTCGCGTTCCGCACGCCCACCAACGAGACGCACGCTGCCTGGCGCGAGCAACTGGCCGAGGCGGGGCTTCAGGTGACGCCGGTGATCGACCGCTTCTACTTCCACTCGATCTACTTCCGCGAGCCAGGAGGCATTCTCTGCGAGATAGCCACCGATGGTCCCGGCTTTGCCACCGACGAAGATCTGGCCACGCTCGGCGAAAGCCTGGCGCTGCCGCCTTTCCTGGAGCCATACCGCCAGCAGATCGAGGCGGGCCTACGTCCGCTGCCAACCGCGTCATCCGCGACGGCGTAACGCCTGCCACTGTTCGTCAGTTCGTCAAGCTAGCCCAGGTCAATTGCGGCCTGGGCCTTTTCGTGTGACGAACTATTACCCAGGCGGTCCCGTGGATGTGGCGAGATGGCTCATCATTCGTCATACTGTCTTGAGGAGACGCAACAACTCTGTGTACTCTTGAGACATGATCTTTTGGCAGGAAGCGTGTTTTTCAAGGCCGGTAGGATTCCGGGCGCTTGGCGCGGTGGCAGATGCGGTGGCAGATGGAGCAGAAGTAGGCACTTTAATAGCCGGGCAAGGAGTGCATTGCCCAGCACGACACGATCGTTTGAGCGGTAGTCAATACGCGGAATAGCACGCAGAATAGCGAGGCGAGCATATGCGCATCATCCGCTTCCTCATCTTCTATGTCCTGGTGAGTGTGCTGGGGATTCTGGCGCTGATATTCTTCGGCCTCAACCATTACAACGTGCAAATCGATCTGCTCGAGGCGCAATATACGGTGAGCGTGGCATGGGTGATGGCAGGCGCCGCCCTCTTCGGATTCATTGTCTCGATGCTGCTGCTTGGGCCGGGACGCCTGGCCGCTGGCTGGAACTCGCGCGCGCTCGACCGGGAAGTGCGCGACCTCGAAGGCTTGCTGGAGCGGCGTGAGGAACTACGGGCGCGGTTGCTGGCACAGCATGAGGCGCTGTTGGAGCGGCACGAGCGTATTTTGCTGCGGCATCAGGCATTGCTGGACGAACATAGCCATGTGATCGCCGAGCGTGATGAGGCAGTGGCGCAGCTTGCCGCCGCTCGCAATGCCCGCCCCGCCATCGCGGCTCCCCACGGTGCGGGCGCTTCTGGCGCGGCCACAGCGCTCCGTTTGCTGCCTCAGCCGAAGCCACAGCCCCAACCCCAGGCGCAGCCACAAACGCAGCCGAAGCCCGCCAGCGAACCAGCCGCCACGATGCCCGCGCGCGTCGCTGATCCGGTTCCGGCTGCCCAGGTGGCGCAACGGACCGGCATTGCCGCACCCGCCAGCATCGAGCGTCCGGTGGCGCAACCGCCGGTGCGTCCGGTGGCCGCGCAGCCAGCGGCGACCGTTGCACCCGCGCCTGCGCCCGCGACAGTGCCTGTCGTCTCAACGTCATCGCCGCCGTCATCGCCGCCAATGCCAGCGTCATCACCAGCGTCATCACCAGCGGCGTCCTCGTCGCCCGCCAACCAGCCGCCTGCCGGCAAGATCACCAGGATTACCGAAGTGACTGAGACGCCAGCGCCGGTCGCGGCAAGGGTCGCGTCACAGCCACAGCCTCAGGCGGCGCAGGAGGTACAGCCACGACAACGACCGCGGCGGGATCCTGTGCTGCCAAAACTGCGCGCCCGCGCCGTGCATGCGCGTGAGGCGACGGCGGCCAGTGTGACCCGCCTTGGCCAGCGGACACAGCGCAGGGCCACGAACCTGCGGGACACGAGCGGAGCGTGGCTGACGGCTCAGCGCGATGCGCAACGTGAGCGGCTCACACGGCTGCGCCAGCGCCTCGCGTCACTACGTCCCGACGCGGAGTAGCGCGCGTTTAATCGTCCACAGATGGCATTGGTGGCTCAGGTGATTGTGACGCCTGCTGGTGCGGAGGCATGGGATACGGATCGCCGTAGGCTATACCGTACCGTGGCGCGTACCCCGACGGGCGCGGATCGAAGCCTCCAGGGCCTATCGGCGCGAGTGCTTTGCGTCGACGCGCCACATAGATGACGAGGGCTGCGGCGCCACCAAGTGCGACGAGCATTCCCAGCACCGCGAGCACGACGATCAGCAGCAGTCCATTATTATCGCCGCCTGGTGGTGTAGCGGTGAGCACACCTCCAGCCCCAGCCGCTGTAGGCGTGGCCGCATCGCCGCCCGTGGTCGCCGTCGCATCGGCGATTCCGGTGGCCTTGGCTGTAGCTGTGGCCTGCCCCTTGCCACCCCCACCCGGGCCGCCTCCACCGCCACTAGGGATAGGAGGATTTGTCAGCGGGAAGTTGATGTTCGCTTTGTTGTAATTGATGTCGCCCCAGTACACGATGGTGATCTGATTCACGCCAGATAGCGAGGGCGGTGCCCGGACAAGTATTTGGCAGTCGCCTGCGGACGTCAGTGGAATGGCCTTGGTATACCAGGGTCCCAGCAAGATTTGGAACTCCCCGTTTGGTGCAGGCAATCCCGATGCGGCATGAAGCACCAGATAGAAATCAGTATTCACGCTCGCGGTGAGCGTGGTGGGATTGGTGAACAACTGCGCGGAGCCTAGAGGATTCATCATACTATCAATCACGGGGCGGTTATCTGTGAAACTGACTGCATTGTACGATGCCGTTCCGCTGAACGAGCAGGTCAATGTATACCTGCCGTTCTTTGACGGGCTTGTTACTGCCACATTGAAACTGGCATCGGCAATGAGATTGGAATTCGAAACGTGCGTTGGTCCGTCAAAGGTCACTGTAAATGTGCCGTTGTGCCACTCCGCAGGCAATTCACCGCCACCAGAAAACGGGGTTACCTGTATGCGGAGGGGCTGCGAAACTCCGAAGAAGTTTGGGTCGGTTTGATTGACTGAACATGCGATCGAAAGAGTTGCTTTATTCATGGTGAAAGGCACAGGATTGCTCGTTGCGGTAGTGCCCGTTCCAGGGTCATAGAAACTTGCACTTGCGGTGTGCTGGCCAGCGTGGATGGGTGTCGGAGATGTGATGCGCGTGAAGGTGAGCGTCATGCCGTCGGAACTCGAGATGCCAGCAAACTGGTTACCGAATGATTCGCCATCGTCAAGTTTTATTGTCACCATCCAGAAATAATTAGCTGTTGGCTTCACGCCAAAGGTGACGACGGCGCTGAACGTTGGAACCGGAGATTGCCCGTAGATAAAGGTCGTGCCGTTGTCGATCGAAAGAGAGAGGGTATCACCGGTGGCATGCGCGGGCGGCGCCATCAGCGGCGCGCTCACCAGAGTGATTACCAGTGTAGTCGCCAGTGCGAGCAGCAGGGTCGCCAGCCAACGCCCGGCGCGGGACGTCCATGTGTCTTTTATCAGTCTCGGTGGGGTCATCGATCTCATCGGCGCTGCTCGCTCTCTGCCTCTCTGCCTCTACGTCACGCTGTCCTGGCTCATCCCTGCAATCAGGCGGCTGATGGCGCAAGTATAGCAAGGTGATATGCGTGATGCAAGCGGGCATCTGCACGCATCTGTATGCGCTTTCGACGCCAATGCGGTCACAAGGTTGGGTTTGAGTTTGCTCCCGCTCTCCTCACAGGGGATAGAGGAGGGACCAACGGCGTGTGGAGCACCAGCGTCTCATACAGGAAGGGGAGACGGAGGAAATAGGGGGCTATTCTGGACGCGCCAGCAGTTCGCGCAGCACGGTGGCGTTGGCGTGCGCGGCGTCGTGCGCGGCGTAGACGAGGGTGACGTGCTGGGTACGCGCCAGTTCACGCAGCTTCGCCAGCGCCGATCGCGCCGGATCAGACGCCAGCTCGGCCTCGTAGCGGCGGCGAAACTCCTCGAATTTCGCGGGGTCGTGGCCGAACCACGTACGCAGTTGTTGGCTCGGCGCCACGTCTTTGAGCCACACATCCACCTGTGCCCGCTCTTTCGAGAGTCCCCTCGGCCAGAGCCGGTCTATCAGCACACGCACGCCATCAGCCGGTTCGGGCGGTTCATAGACGCGCTTCTGCGCCACCACGCTGCCCGTGTTTCCCTGATTTCCCGCATGTCCCATCGCGAATCTCTCATACTCAGCAGAGAGCGTTGCCTGTATTATCCGTCGCCTATAGCATAGCGCATCGCGATAGGGGAGCGGGCCAACGGTAGCGAGCGCGGTCTAGCGCAGCCAGGCGGAGTCGACCGGCTGGCGCAACTGTAGCTGCTGGCGGCAACTTGGGCAGCGCCCCATATAATAGGCCAGTCCCCGCACACCCGAGTTCACCAGCGCGATGTCGCGGCGGTCATCCTCAGACGCGAGATGCTCAGGGCAGAACCAATGGCCGCATCCGCGACATTTGACCATCTGATACTGGTCGCCGTCGTGGTGGCATCCTGGAGCGTGGCATTCGGGCGCGATCAGCGTTGGAGCGAGATATTTCATGTGGCGCGTACCCTTTCAACTGGCGGAGCATACGTTGCCGTGTGCTGTCGTTCTGACGATGGCTTATCGCATGAGTTGTGCCAGCGAACCTGGCTGTCTCATGAAAGCGACATTTGTCACAGCGCGAGCCTTCGCCCGGTGTCATGCTTCAATGAGACGGATAGCGGCACATTCTGGCGTGTCCGTTGGCGTCGCGGCTGAAATGCGCTCGAAAGAGACGTGAAGCGGGGAGAGCGCCATGCACTGTGAAGAATGCGGAAATGTCGTCTACCAGGCGGGCGAGACCGTGCCCGCGGGAGTCTATATGCGCATCGACGATGGGTCGTTGCGCCGGGTGGCGCTCACGCGCCGGGGACCGCTCCCCGCCAGCTTCGACGGACACATCGCAACGTACCGGAGCGCGGCCAGCGCGTGCGCATGCGAGCGCCGCCATGCTCGTCGCCTTACAATCAGTCGGGCTGGCAGCACGACGCCAGCCGCAGAACATTCAGGAGGAAGCTTGAGCACACCATGACCTACGTCATTACCCAGCCATGCATCGGCGTCAAAGATGGCGCGTGCGTGGATGTCTGCCCTGTAGACTGCATTCACCCCGCGGAGGGCGAGTCCGACTACGAGCAGTTCGACCAACTCTACATCAACCCAGACGAGTGCATCGACTGTGGCGCCTGCGAGCCCGCGTGCCCCGTCACCGCCATCTTCGAGGAAAGCGCCGTGCCGCCCCAGTGGGCGGAGTACACCAAAATCAACGCGGACCATTACAAGGAGTAGCCAGCCACAGAGACAACAACACAACCGAATAGCAGCAACAGCAGCGGCCAAGATCACCTGACCGCTGCTGGTTCTTTCTGTAATGAGGCCGCGTTTCCCTCCCAACTCGCGGCCACCTGCCCCCAGTGGGGGAGAGGCCAGAATCACGCCGCAGCAATCATTGGTGGGGCGCGATCTGGTCCCCTCTCCGTCTCGACGACTGCCTCCGCTACCGCGTCTTGCCGATGGAGACGCGCCACTCGCTCGGGCCCTCTTCCAGATACTCCCAGACCAACTGGCCCGCGCGCTCGGCATTGAGCTGGTAATACAGCGGCTTCGGATCGTGATCGTTGATGAGCACAAACGCTTCGCCACCGGGAAGCGCGTCGAATGTGCGGAAGATGACCGCGTGCCGCTGTGCTGGCGGCAACGGGCGCACATCCAACTCGATGTTGGGCAGTTCTTTACCCGTGTGATCGGCATGCTGCTCGTCGGCCGATTCGTGCATCTCATCGAGGATGCTCTGCTGCTGCTCCGGTGTCTGGTGCTGCTCGAAAAGCGGCAGATAGGCGCGCTCCTCTTTGTCCACGTGCAGCCGTAGCACCGCCTCCAGTTGCCCGGCCGCCTTCGCCAGGCGTTTCCGCTGCCGCGCGCGCTCGTCCTCGGTCTTGGCGTCGCTCAACGCTCGTGCCTGTTCCTCGATCTGGCGCGATGCCGCCGCGATGTATTCGTGGTCGATCCGCATCGTCGCGGTGGCCGTGCCGAACTTGCGGATCAGGTCGTCCATCAGGGGATAGAGATGCTGCTCCTCGCCCGCGGCGTGCGGCAGCAACTCCGTCGTCAGAAACGTCACGAGATCATCACCACTGGCGTCGCTCGTTTCAAGGCGCGCCACCTGCTCGGCCAGTTTCCCGGTCAATTCGCGATGGTGCGCCGCGATGGCCTCACGTACACTGCCCATATTACCCATGCTCCTTCTTGCCCACTCCAACACCGTCCGCAGTCGCGCGACGGCGCAGGTTTTTCGCGATTGCTGGCGCTTACGTTGCGCCTCTGCAGGACAGTATGTGGCCACCACCAGGGCAGTGACAGCGACTTTTGTCATACTGGGATGCATCGTGCCGATTTTGGCTCGGTGGGTAGCTGCCTCGCGGCCCATGAGGTTGCGCCACAGGCGGAGAAGGGGCGACTCCAACGCGGTTTACGCGAGCAGTTTCAGCCGTTCCCGGCTCACCACCGTAAT
>DAHUXT010000162.1 GCA_027307065.1 Ktedonobacteria bacterium | reverse complement strand
CACCAGCTGTTTCCGGCGCAGCAGATCGACCGCCCGGCGATAGGCGATGCTATAGAGCCAGCGGCGCCGCTCCTCATCGGCGGCTCCTGCGACAAACGGTGATACGCCCGCCTGGGTCGCACGCCACGCCGCCGCGAAGGTATCCTGGGTGAGATCGCGCGCCTGCTCGCCATGGTCCACGAATCCACGCAGAAAGGCATAGAGCGGCTGTTGGTAACGTTGCACCAGCGCGTTAAAATCCTCTGCCGAGAGACCCGTAGTCGTCATCGCCGGTTGTTGTTCACCCATGGAATGTCCGCAACACGCTCAGTCTCACTTTCGCCGCGCACTCAATGGACGATATTCCAGTGGCAGCTACCTGCGAGGCATCCTGCCTCATCTTTCAGCAGTTGTATCGAACGAGCGGGCAAAACCTGACTGCTTATGACGAAACATCTGCTCATCAGGGGTGGGAAAGCAATGGCGACAGTTGCTGGTTGAGCGTCGAAACGGTGAGAGGGCCAATGTAGACCGCGCGTATCACGCCGTCGCGGTCTATCAGAAAGGAGGAGGGGGTTGCCCGTAACTGGTAGGCGAGCACCGCTCGCTGGCCGATGTCGCGCAGAATCGGATAGGTGATGCCAAGCCTCGACGTAAATTCCGAAATCGTCTGCGTGTCGTCTACCACGTCCAGACCGATGACCGTGAAGCCCTGCGCTTTATGCGCGAGATAAGCGCGTTCGAGCGCGGGCATCTCGAGCTGACAGGGCAGACAGGCGACGTACCAAAAGTTGAGCAGCACCACGCTGCCACGGAAGCTGGAGAGCGGCGTCAGGTGATCGCGCATGTCGTGGACGGTGACATCGGGCGCGTAGTGGCTCACCAGCGGATCGGCGGGGCCAACCGTCGCGGTTGGCGAGACACCCGACGACGAATGGCCGGACGTCGCGCCTGTCGGCTGCGCGGGAGTCAGCAGCCCACGCAACAACAAGACTACCGCGGCCACAATCAGCACAGCCGCGATCACCCGTAGCGTGCGGATGCGCCGCATGGAGCCGATCTGCCGGTTCGCCGACGCATCCTCGTGTGTGCCGTGCTCAGGAAACTGTGACATGAAGAGTGTGCTTCCGCCCGATGATTAAGGTCGTTGCGTGGGCTACATCGTGCCAAGGCCCATCACATGGAAGCCCGCGTCGAGATGGATAATCTCACCGGTCAGGTTGCGCGCCTGCGAAGAACAGAGTAGCGCGGCAAGATCGCCAATGTCGCTTTGCTCGATGTTCCTGCGCAGCGGCGCCACCTGCTCCACGAGATCGAACATCGCGTTGATATTGCCGACGCCACGGGCCGAGAGCGTGCGCAATGGTCCCGCCGAGATGCCGTTGACGGTGATATTCTGCGGGCCAAGATCCCACGCGAGGTAGCGCACCGACGTTTCGAGCGCCGCCTTGGCGATACCCATCATGTTGTAGCCGGGAACGACGCGCTCGCTGCCGAGGTATGTCATCGCAATGATGCTGCCGCCACCGCGCTGCTGCATCAATGGCTCGGCGCGCTTCGACATCGCGATCAGGGAGTAGGCGCTAATATCGAGCGCCGCCGTGAATCCCGCGCGCGACACGTTGGCGATGCGGCCCTTGAGGTCTTCGGTGGGCGCATAGGCGACACTGTGAATCAGAATATCCAGCCCGCCGAACGTCTTGCCCACCTCATCGAAGACCGCGTCCAGATCTTCGTCGCTCTGCACATCGCAGGGCAGCACGGGAGCATCCGGCATGTTGGCAGAGGTCAGCTTGCGCACGTTTTGCTCCATGCGTCCCTGGTAGGTGAAAGCCAGACGCGCGCCTTCCGCGGCGAGCTTCTGCGCGATTGCCCACGCGATGCTGTTATGGTTGGCGACGCCGAAGATAAGACCGGTCTTGCCGTCGAGTGTTCCCACTGAAGAATCCTCCACACCTGCTCCACTGCCTGGCTCTCAATGGCCACGCTTCTCGCGCAATGTCGCCCGCATTCTAACATCTGAGGGGTGCGCGGGCAAATCATCTGCTCGGCAAGCCGCCAGCGTCAGTCGCTGCTCTCGCCCGCGAGGCGTCTAGCGGTGCTTCTTGGGTTTGTTGCCCAAGGCAGGTAGAAACGGGCCATGCGCCCGATCCGAAGACCACGGGGCAATCGGCGCCATCGTCAGATTCGCCAGCGAGAGCAGCACGTCATCGTAATTGACGCGCCAGCCCGCGAAATCGCTCCATGCTCGGTCACGGTCTGGTTTCAGCGCCACACCGCCCGCGAGCAGTCGCTCGCACGCCTCGTCATACTCGGCGCGGCTGATACTAATGGCGCCATCCGGTTTGGGATGCGCGTTGAAGGGGATGCGGTAAAAGTCGGCAATCGAGCGCAACGCAATATACCCCGCTCGAATACAGAGGTCCTGCTGCGCGTCGCGGGGCGTATCTAATGTCGAGGCGAAGAGCGCGGCGGCATCCAATATGGCGCCAGCGGCTGTAACCCACGAGCGCGCCGGATTGGGCGAGCGGAAGAAAGCCAGCACCCCTAGCGAGGTGTGTGTCTCTTCCAGCTCCCCAAACCATGCCTCCCAGGCGGGCCAGAGTATTTCGGCGCGCTCCATCCCCTGGATGCGATGGTAGCGCAGGATCAACTCGATGGCTGAGGGTGGCGAACCGGCGCGTACCTCTAACAGCGTGACGGCTGCCTCGCGGCGCGAGAACGACTGATAGATGGTCGGCAGATACGAGATGAGCAGAGCGACAAGTCCCAGGCCGAGTATCGCCTCTGAAAACGCCAGCACGGTAGACCCAAAGGTGGCAGGTACGGAGAAACCGAGCGTCAGCAGCGATGAGCCACTCTCGACGAATGCCGCGTGCCAGGTGGGCACGCCTGTTGCCCAAAACAGCAGCGTATAGCCAGCGCAGACCAGCATCAGCCAAACGATCGGCAGCGAAAGCACCGCGATGGGTGCGAAAAACGCCATGATGCGGTCGCGACGCTGGTAGGTGCTAGCGAACGAGGCGATCCAATCGAAGACAACGCGGATTTTGGTGAAGACGATGCGCGAGATTCGGTCGTTAGCGCCGCGCGGCAGCACAATCGTACGCACCGCCGAGATGAGCGGCAGCGCGATAATGCCAAGCCCCAGCGCAAATACCAACACACGAACAACTGTCTGCAACTGCACGATTTCCTCGCCTTCCGCGCATGCTGGCATTCCTTGCGCGTAGTGTGAGCACTCGTCGCGCTGCGGCGCAAGAATCGCTGGCGGCTCCCTGAGACTCCACCACACGAACATACCCCCGCCCGACATGTCAGGTGGGGGTATGGGTAGTTCAACCGCCGCTACGCTAGACCAGGCTCTTAGTGGTCGACGGATCGAAGAAGTGTAGCCGGCTGGTATCGACGTGCAAAGAGATGCGATCGCCGGGCGAGACCTTCTCGCTTGGCCCCAGCCGCGCCGTCGAGCCTTTCGTCTCGGCTGCCTCTGGCACATAGGCTCCCGGTAGGCGCACGTACACCAACTGCTCATTGCCGAGATGCTCCACGACATCTACTACACCAGAGATGGTCTGGCCGTCGCCGCCCGATGCGCCATTCAGGGTGAAGTCTTCGGGACGGATGCCTACGATGAGCGGACGACCATCCGAGGTATCGCCCGCGCCTGGAGCCTGTCCGGTCGCGACATCGGCCGCGTGGCCCGTGAGCGTCAAGCGCTGCTGCTCGTCGCCCTGGCCGATGATGATTTCCGCATGGCCGTCGCCTTTGCGGTGCAGTTTCACCTCGAAGAAGTCCATCGAGGGCGAGCCAATAAATCCCGCAACGAATAGGTTCGAGGGATTGTCGTAGAGGTCTTGCGGCGTGCCCAGCTGTTGAATCAAACCAGCGTTCAACACGGCGATACGGTCGCCCATGGTCATCGCCTCGACCTGGTCGTGCGTGACATAGACAAATGTCGTGCCGGTCGCCTGATGCAATCGGCTGATCTCAGCGCGCGTCTGCACGCGGAGCTTGGCATCGAGGTTCGAGAGCGGCTCATCCAGCAAGAACACCTGTGGATCGCGCACGAGCGCCCGGCCAAGCGCGACACGCTGCCGTTGGCCGCCGGACAGTTCGCGTGGCTTGCGCTTAAGGTATGGCGTGATGCCCAGCATCTGCGCTGCCCGTTCGACCCGCTGGCCAACCTCCTCGGCGGGCGTATGGCGCAGCTTGAGCGCGAATGCCATGTTGTCAAAGACCGTCATATGGGGATACAGCGCGTAGTTCTGAAAGACCATCGCGATATCGCGATCTTTTGGCGCGACATCGTTGACGATCCGCTCGCCAATGAAAAGCTCGCCCTCAGAAATGTCTTCCAGCCCGGCAATCATGCGCAGCGCGGTCGATTTTCCGCAGCCAGATGGCCCGACAAGCACCAGGAACTCGTGGTCTTCGATCTCCAGATTCAGGTCCGTGATGACGGGAGCGTTCTCGCCGTAGCGCTTATACACATGCTGGAATCGAACATCAGCCATAGCCAACCTCTTTTCTCATCACATCTGTTGAATCGGTCCGAGTTGTCCGCCAGGTCGTGTGACGGCAGATTCCGGCGAGACCGAGCGCGCACTCAGCCTTTCACGCTTCCGCCAGTCAATCCGGTAATCAGATAACGCTGTGCCCACACAAAGAGTATGAACACTGGAATTGTGACAAGTAGCGAGGCGGCTGTCAACCTTCCCCAATCGACGCCGAACGCAAAGACGAAGCTTTGCAGGCCAACTGGCAACGTCAGGCTGGTATTGTCCGTGAGGAAAGCGCGTGCCAGCATGAACTCGTTCCAGGCGTTCATGAAGTTGAAGAACGCGACGACGGCAATGCCCGGAATCGTCAGCGGAGTGATGATGCGCCAGAAAACCCCAAACGGTCCCAGGCCATCCACCAGGCCAGCCTGGTCAAGCTCTTTCGGCACCGCGTCGAAAAAGTTCTTCATCATGTAGACACTGAACGGCAGCGAGGTGGTCGCGTAGGCTATCACGAGCGCATACGGATGACCGAGCAGCCCAAGATCAGTGAATAGCCGGTAGAGCGGCACCAGCAGCAGCGCGCCGGGGAACATTTGGGTAATGAGGAACGAGAGCAGCACGCCCTGTTTCCCCAGGAACTCGAAGCGCGAAAGCGCGTATGCCGCCGGAAGCGCGATCGAGACGCCGATGATCATCGTCGCGAAGGCGACGCCGAAGCTATTGCCCGCCCACGACCAGAATGGGTACTGGTGCGTTGGGTCCGTCAAGATATTCACGTAATTCTGGAGCGTCGGTTGCGATGGGAAAAGCTCGATGGTGGTGTTCTGAATCTCGGCGTTGCTCTTGAAGCTGCTAAACACGATCCACAAAATAGGGAACACGAGCACAATGCTGGTGATGATCAGCACCGCATGCGTGGCAACCGAGCCGACGATGCTGCGAGTCGAGCGCTTCGGGGCGTATGGCTGCTCTGGGAGTGCCAGTTCGCCAGTAACCTGTTTGGCGAGCGTCTTGGCGTCGGTGGCCGATTCTGGACGTGATTGTGACATGTTAGTACACCTGCTCATTCGCACGGAGTAACCGCGAGTAGATCATCACGAACACTACGAGAATCAGCAGAATAATCACGCCGTAGGCAGCGCCCAGGCCATACTTCTGGTTGATGATGGCCACCTGAAAGGCGTAGGAGACAAACGTATCTGAACGATGGTAAGGCCCCCCACCGGTGATCAGGAAGATGATGGCAAAGACGTTGAACGTCCAGATGACGTCGAGCATCGTCACCAGCACCGCTGTTGGGCGCAGCAGCGGCAGCGTCACATTCTGGAATCGCTGCCACCCGTTCGCGCCGTCTAGCTCGGCAACCTCGTACAGTTCGTTCGGAATGCTCTGCAAGCCGCCCAGCAGGGTAATCGTCATGAACGGTATGCCCAACCAGACGTTACAGATGATGACCGCCGCCATTGCCGCTGAGGGCTGGCCGGTCCAATCGATCGGCGCGAGATGCAGTCGCTCCAGCAGCAGGTTGATGAAGCCATAGTCGCCATTGAAGAGAAAGCGCCAGCCAAACGCCGCGACGAATTGCGGCGTGGCCCACGGCACGATCAGCAAGGCGCGATAGACGCCCCGGAAGCGAATCTTGCGGTTAAGCAGCAGCGCCAGCCCCAGGCCTATCGAAAAATGCAGCACCGCATTGAAGAAGATCCATTCGAGCGTCTGAAGGAAGATCAGACGCACATCGACAGTCGGGTCAGTGTTGGCAAATATATCGAAAAAGTTCTTCAAGCCGACGAACTTGAATGTGGATGGAATATTGAGAAACGGAATGCCAACGTTGTTGGGATTGGTGCCGCTGGCATTGGTGAAGCTGTAGTAAATGCCAACAATCAGCGGATAGTAGATCAGCACCGCCGTTGCTACTACGATCGGCGTGATGCAGGCATAGGCAAACCATTTCGACCGGAGATACCGCCTCATGCGGGTGACTCTCGTCATGGGCGGGGGCATCATCGTTCCAGTAACAGTGGCCATACCTCGCCTCCCATCGGTGGGAATCGCATTCACGACGTGTCATGCAGGGCGAACCACGCACTGATTTGCCTGAGGGCGCACCTGAGTCAGATGCGTGCAACCCTTGCACAGTCATCGCGCAGGCAACCTGTGATGCGGGTTGCGCGACTGATTTCGAGGCGCTGAAGTCAGCGTACAGGCATTGTACACAATATGCTGATGCGATGCCAGGCCAGAGCCGCAACCGTTCGGCGCGACTCCGGCGCAGGCATGAGAGGATTAGCTCCCGGCGACCAGCTTCTTGAAGCCGTCGGCAATGTTGTTTGCCGCTGTCTGGGCATCTTCCTGGCCTGTCAGGAACTTCTGCAGGTTCGGATCAAAGCCCGTCACCGTCGCGTAGATCTGGCCGCCCTGCGGAATCACCGGGCGTGCCTTCTGGGTGGGCAGCAGGGCCGCGAACGACTTCACCGCGGTGTTGCTCGCCATGGCACTATCGTTGTACGCGGACTGCCGGGTCGGCAGGGTCTTGTTCGCATTGGCGATGGCAACCTGGCTCGCCTCAGAGGACATGAAGGACATGAACTTGTAGGCTTCGTCGGGATGCTTCGTGCCAGCGTACATGATATAGTTCTGGCCGCCAGCCGGGGAACGCGCCACATCGCCGGTCGCCTGGTCCATCGGCACTGCGGCGACGCCGAGGTTGGTCGGATCAGAGAACGCCGAGCCGGTCAGGATGTTGGTGTATTCCCACGGGCCATTCATCAGCATCGCCGCCTGGCCCGTCTGGAAGGCCTTCACCGCGTTGGTGTAGCCATTCTGGAAGTCAATCTTGGGCGCGTAGGCCAGTTCCTGCTTGAGGAAGTTGAGGCCAGCAACTGAACCAGCATTGTTGATGATCGGCGTCGGAGGATTGGTGCTGGTGTCGAAGAGGCCGCCACCAAAGCTGAAGATGAACGGCTGCGAGAAGTAGGAGCTGCCCTCCCACGCCCAGCCAAACTTGCCACCAGTCGTCAATTTCTTGTTGGCGGCGTCAAAGTCGGACCAGGTCTTCGGCGCAGCCGTGATTCCAGCCGAGCTGAGCACCTTCTTGTTATAGTAGAGAACGAGGAAGTCCGTCACCTGGGGCAGACCATAGAGCTTGCCCTGATAGGTCGCGTAGGCAAGCGGCGCCTGGAGATAGTCGCTTTTGTCCGACGCGCTGACATACTTGGTGATGTCATAGAGATACTTGTTGGCGGCGAACTCCGTGTTCCAGCCGACATCCGCCCGCAGCACGTCCGGCGCGGTGCCGTTCTGCGCAGCGGTCGCGAACTTATCGTGCGCGCTGGCGAAGTCTACGAGCTGCGCGTCCACCTTGATGTTGGGATTCTGCTGCTCAAACTTTGAAATCAGTTGCGTGATAACGACTGCTTCCTGGGCACCCTCAGTGTACCAGTATTTGATGGTCACGGGGCCGCTCGAGCCACCGCTGCCACCACAGCCCGACAGCACCATCACCAGCAGGCTGGCGAGCGCGCCGATCGCGATGAAGAACCGCTTGTTCAAGATTTTTCCCCTTCTCAGCTACACTGCGGAATGCGACGGATCGACCATTCGATCACGACTGCGTTGCCTCCGCGCATCACTGGAGATTCCATGTCTGCGCTTGCCGCGCGAACCACGTATTTCGCCGACGTTGGCGAAGCACGACCACACCTACCCATCCACACGCGTTCAAAGAGTGCGATAACCTTATATGCGAGTGACGTCCGCTGTTCTGGCTGGCCGAGCCATGTCAGTCACCAACTCCGTGCGCCGGATCACCGCGCGCGCTTTGCTGGTCAGTGTCACTGCACGAAGGCGCTACAAAAGACGGTTACTACGATGACTTCTTCACAGGGTGGACGGAAGTTTGCCCTTCCCTTGCCGAGGATTCTTCGAGCTCACCAATGACCTGCTCGGGGGGAATTCGCAAGCCAGACTGCAATGTCTTCAGCAGCCCCGCGAGCTGGTCAAGTTGAGCGGCATCGAGCGCCGAGAGACGGCGCTTTACCCAGGCGTCATGGGCAAACATGACACGTTGGCGAACGTTGCGTCCAGACTCGGTGAGCACAACACGCGTGTAGCGGCGATCACCCGCTTTGCCCTGCACACGTTCTGCCCAGGCGAGTCGTTCGAGTCTGTCGACTATTGGCGTGACATTGCTGCGGTCACAGATGAGCAGGGTGGCCAGATCTGCCATCGTGCGCCCTTCTGGTTCGCCAAGATGAACGAGCGCCCAAAAATGGGGAATGGTGAGCGTGTAGTCATCCGGGACGCCAGGTAATGTCGCGGTCAACTGCCGCAGGAAGCGGCGGTCGCCATCGTCCAGCTCGATG
>DAHUXT010000161.1 GCA_027307065.1 Ktedonobacteria bacterium | reverse complement strand
AACTCTATGCGGTCGAGATAATCTTTCGGGTCGAGTGTATCTCGCTTGGACAGCGAAGTCATCGGACGCGATATCCTCTCTATGCCCGTCACACGCCGCAAGCGATCGGTCCACGACGACGAATCGCGCACCAATCAATCGGCTGCGTGCGGTGGCCAGGTGGAATGGGCAAATGCCCGCTGGAGCGCAGTCAACCCCAGCATCAGCGCCGCCTGCTCCTCTGGTGAGAGTTGATTGAACAACTCGGCGTGCCGCTCATGCATATGGCTGTGCATCTCGTCGGTCATGCGGGCGCCAAGTTCCGAGAGGCGTAGCAGCCGTAGCCGACCATCTTGCGAATCACGCTCGCGCAGCACCCATCCGCGCTGCTCCAAATCCTGCACCAGCCGTGTGACCGAGCTTTTCTCCAGCTTCAGCGCGGCGCCAAGGTCTTGCTGCGAGATCGGGGCATGCTCCGCCAGAATGTTGAGGGCATAGACATCCGAGAGCGAAAGCGACCATCCCGGCAACACCTGGTCGGGCCGCAGCACGCCCATCTGGCGGATGACATCCATCAAGAGTTGATCGAACGACGTAGCCTCTTTCTTGTCCATATGCATCATTTTCGCACATAAGGGTTGCATTGCACAACTCTTTTGTTGTAGTGTACAACTATCAACTAGTTGTAACGCGCAACTTTATAACCGGCCACTGTTCACGCTCGCTTCCGGGGCGGCGCGGGAACGCGGGCCGGACATCGCGAATGCTCGAAAGGAACGACGCGCATGCAAACCACGGCGCGCCAGCGCTGGACGGCGCTGGTATTACTCGCGGCGATCGAGTTCATGATTCTGCTCGACACCTCGATCGTCAACATCGCTCTGCCGACCATCAAGGCGGGGCTCCATTTCTCCGAGTCCGACCTGCAGTGGGTGCAGAACGCCTACATCCTCGTATTTGGCGGATTCTTGCTGCTCGGCGGACGTGCGGCGGATCTCTTTGGGAGGCGGCGCTTCTACCTGCTTGGACTCGCCGTCTTCACCGCCAGTTCATTGCTGGCGGGCTTCGCGCCAACGGGCGGTGTCTTGCTGCTTGCGCGTGCGCTGCAGGGTGCTGGCGCGGCGATAGTGATTCCGGCGGAACAATCCATGCTCGTCACCATCTTCACCGACAAGGACGAGTTCAACCGCGCCATGGGCATCTGGGGCGCGATGGGCGCCGCAGGGGGCATCTTCGGTCTGCTGCTTGGTGGCGTGCTGACACAACTGGTAGGCTGGCCATGGATCTTCCTGATTAACGTCCCGATAGGCGCTGCCGCGCTGCTCCTCAGCCCCCGCATGCTGCCTGAGAGCCGGGCGGAGGGCGAGCGTCAGACGCTGGACCTTGTGGGCGCGCTGTCGGTGACTGGGGCGGTAGTACTGCTGGCGTACGCGCCGATAGCGGGCCAACAACAGGGTTGGGGCTCTCCGCTGGCGCTTGGCGCGTTAGGTGGGTCGGTGCTGTTGCTCGCGACGTTTGTGCTGATCGAGGCGCATGTCGTGTCGCCGCTGGTGCCGTTGCGCATCTTCCGCATTCGCAACGCCAATGGCGCCAACGTCGTCAGTTTTCTGGTAGGCGCCGCGCACGCGCCGATGTTCTTTCTGCTCTCGCTCTACTTCCAGCAGGTGCTCGGCTACGATGCCCTTACGGCAGGACTGGCAATCGTGCCGATTGGCGTGGTGAGCCTGGTGTTCTCGTTCCTGGTCTTGCCGCGCGCGCTCGATCATCTCGGCTACCGGGGAGTGCTCGCCGCGGGAATGCTGCTGCTGGCCGTCGGGCTGCTGCTCTTCGCCCGGATTCCTGTCCCCAGTAACTACCTGCTCGACATTTTGCCCGCCAGCGTGATCGTCGCCCTCGGTTTGCCATGCGCGTTCGCCGGGTCGAACATCGCCGCGGTACGGGCCGTCAAGCCGGAAGAAACCGGACTGGCCTCCGGGCTGATGAACACGATGCAACGCGTTGGCAGCGGCATCGGCATCGCGGTGCTGGCTTCGGTGCTGGTAGCGCGGATCGGCGCGGTTGGCCCGCAGACGTCCAGTGCCACCCTGGCTTCGGGATTTCAGGCAGGCTTTCTCGGCGCGGCGCTCTTCGCAGTGCTCGGAGCGGTGCTGACGTTGGTGATCATCCGGCAGCCAAAGGGAGCACTTGTTCCCGACGATAGCGAGAAAGTTCTCGTTCCTGCCGCTGGGCGCAGGATCAACTTTCATCATTAGTCGAAAGGATTGCTACAAGTGAGTCTCTATACACTGGCGCTGTTTGCCCATATTCTCGGCGCCCTGGAGATGTTCATCGGAATGGGGCTGCAATGGGCTGTCGTATTCCGTCTGCGGCTCGCGCGGACGGTTGGCCAGGTGCGCGAATGGAGCGGCCTCAGCCGCATCGCAGGCAGGAGCGGTCCAGTTTCGGGGGTGCTGATCCTCGCTGCGGGCATCTATATGACCGTGACCTCGTGGAGTCTGACGGCGCCGTGGATTGTCGTCTCCCTGGTGGCGATGCTGCTGATGATTGGCATCGGCATGGGCGTGACGGCGCGGCGGCTCCGTGCTATTGGGCGAGCAACGCTTGCTGGGGAGGCCGATGGGGTCGCGATTTCGCCCGATGTCGCTCGCCTGATTCAGGAACCCGTTCTCTGGGTGAGTGCCCAAATGACGGTCGGCATCGCGGTAGGCATTGTCTTCCTGATGACCAACAAGCCGGGCCTCGTGGCGTCACTGGTTGCGATGGCTGTTGCGCTTGGCCTGGGCCTCATCGCGGGCCTTGCGACGGTGAGAAATCGCCAGCGCTCGCAAGGATCGGCTGCCCCGCAACGCGTTGGCAGTATTGGATAGCAAAGCACATTTGCTGGCCAGGTATCGCACATTACTGGTCCTGGCCAGCATTCGCGAGGAGAGCTTCACATGACAACGGTTCCATCACCCACACGCCGCGTCGAGCAGGATGTGTCTCAGCGGAGCCATCCGGTGTCGCGGCTGCCAGGGCCGTCCTGGTATACGGCGTTGGAGAATACCACCCGCTTTTTGCGGCAAGCGCTAGAGTTCAGCGAGGGGATGCGTCGGCAATACGGCGATGTCGTCTCCGTTCCGACGCTGGTGGGACGGCTGACCCTCGTCTTTCATCCCGATGGCGTGCGCCGGGTGTTGCAGGAAAACCACTTCAACTACAACAAGGATATCCCTGACTACCAAGTTCTCAGCCGCTTGCTCGGCAAAGGCTTGCTCACGAACGATGGCGACTCGTGGCTGCAGCAGCGCCGCTTGATGCAACCGGCGTTCCATCGCGACCGCGTCAACGCATTTGGCGCGGTCATGACCGACACGACTATGGATTGGATGCAACGCTGGGAAATGCGGCGTTTGGTCGATACCGACGAACCGCTTGACATGCTCAAGGAGATGTCGGCACTGACGCTGAGCATCGTCTGCAAAGCATTGTTTGGGGCAGCCTTGCCCGACGAGCAGTTGGAACGTGTCAGGCGGGCGCTGACGACGGCGAATCACCGGCTGTCCGATGCCTTCTACATTCCAGGAATTTTGTCGCTTCCCACACCGCAACGCCATCAGTTGGCTGCCGCCCGTCGCGAGCTGCACGCCGTCGTCGATGAGTTGGTGCGCCAGCGCAGAGCTGATGGGGGAGAGCGCAATGATCTGCTCGCGATGCTGCTAGAGGCGCGTGACGCAGAGACTGGCGAGGGCATGTCGGACGCGCAGGTGCGGGACGAGGTGCTGACGCTGCTGCTGGCGGGCCACGAGACGACCGCCAATGCCCTGTCGTGGACCTTCTACCTGCTGGCGCGGCATCCAGAGATCGCCACCAGGCTTCACCAGGAGTATCGCCGTGTGCTTGCGGGCCGGCCACCAGCGATGCAGGATACCGCGCGGCTTTCGTACGGCCGCATGGTCATCGAAGAGTCGATGCGGCTTTATCCGCCCGCATGGGCTGTAGGACGGCGCGCATTGGCCGATGATGAAATCGGCGGCTATGTTATTCCGAAGGGGGCATATGTACTGCTTTTTCAATCGGTAACGCACCGGCATCCTGATTTCTGGGAGCAGCCAGATGTATTCGATCCAGAGCGTTTCTCAAGCGAGCACGCCGCTGGACGCCACCGGTTCGCCTACTTCCCGTTTGGCGGTGGGCCACGCCTCTGCATCGGCAACCAGTTCGCGCTGACCGAGGCGCAATTGATCCTGGCGACCATTCTGTCGCGATACGAGTTGCGGCTGACGCCCGATGCCTCAGTGGTCCCAGAGCCACTGGTGACGTTGCGGCCACGTGGCACACTACTGATGACGGCGCGGAGCTTTGCCGAGTTACTATGAGTGTTTCCGGTGAGAGGAGCATATTCATGTCGGACGACCAACGAGCACTTGCGCGGGCGCGGGCGCGGCAATTCGCGCTGGATGCTATTGCTGGCGGTGATCCAACCAGCTGGTTCGACGCCCTATATCGTTCTGCTTCGGGCGATGCTGGGGCAATTCCATGGGCGAGATTAGGGCCAAACCCGATGCTGGTCGAATGGTTGGGCATGCATCACATCGAGGCCACAGGCAAGCGCGCGTTGGTCGTCGGCTGCGGGCTGGGAGATGATGCCGAGGCGCTCGCAAAGTATGGATTCGACGTCTCGGCGTTCGACATCTCGCCCGAGGCGATCGAATGGTGTCACCGGCGCTTTCCCGAGTCTCCGGTGCATTACGCCGTCGATAATCTCCTGGCATTGACAGACGACTGGAATGGGCGATTCCACTTCATCATGGAAGCGTACACGCTCCAAGCACTGCCTGACCAAACGCTGCGAATGCAGGCCGCCAAGAATCTTGCGCGCTGCCTTGCTCCGAATGGCGTGTTGCTGGTAATTTGCTTCGGCCGCGAGCCAAATGAAGTGCAAGCGTCGCTGCCGTGGCCATTGTCGCCGGATGATCTCGCGATATTCCCGCAATGCGGCCTACGTGAAGTGTCATTCGAGCGGCTCACCGATGCGGAAGGCGTGAAGCGCTTTCGCGTGCACTACGAACCCGCGTCGTCGTAGCGTCTACTATGGCCTCTGTCATCTGTGCCGTCTGAGGCGCACGTACGTACTACCAGTGTGTACATAATCGTGGGTATACTGCGCTCAAGCAGCGCGCGTGCGCTGTGGTTGAGAGGTACTGGCAGTGAAACAGATGATTCGGCTACTTCTGGTAGAAGATCATAAGACGGTGCGGCAGGCGCTGAAGGCGGGTCTTGAGGCGACTGGCGAGGTGCGGGTGGTGGCGGAGGCCACGACCGCTCGCGAGGCTATCGCTGCCGCCGAGACTTCCGCAGACGCCGAGGTGGCATTGATGGACGTGGAGTTGCGCGATCCGGATGTTGGCGCATCGGCTGCGAGTGGCGTTGGCGCGGCGATAGACATCCGTCGCGAACGGCCACGGTTCCCAGTGGTTTTCTACTCCATTCAGGATGACGACTCGTACTTTCGCGAGTTCCGCGCCGCGGGCATCCTCAGTCACTATGCCTATGTGCGCAAGAGCAATTATCTGCTGCCCTCGATGCTGGTGCCGCTGCTCAAAGATGCCATCGCGGGGCGCAGCTTCATCGATCCGGAGATTGAAGATCGCGTGGATGAGGTACGCGAGCGCGATGCCACCTCGCCGCGGGCGCTACTGGAGCCCAACGAGTTACGTGTCGCCGAATTGCTGGCGCAGGGACTGACTAACGAACAGATTGCCCAGCGGCTGGGACTGCGCGATGCACGGGCGGTGAGCCGCACCAATGGGCGTATCTACGATGCCTGGCGGCTGAGTGAGAGCACTACTGACGAAAAGGTCGCTCGTGCTCGCGCCGCGCTGATCTACGTCTACGACCGGCCGATTGTCTGGGGCGAGGATGGCCGCGCGCTGGTGCCTGATCGCAAGGGTTGCTGGTCGCCGCTCTTTGATGCCGCCGAGCCGGGCGAGGCATAGGCAAATGGAGACACTGTTACAGGCTGGGCTGGCGCAAATCGCCATCGCGCTGTCGGTCTTCAACCTCATCACCTTTCTCTGGCTTGGCCAGATGGTGTTGCTGCTGGGCGACCGCCGCAACATGATCACCTGGGTCGGCGGTGTTGGCCTGCTGCTGGCGGCGCTTTTCTTTCTGTGCCACGGTGCGCTGGTGGGCGCGGGGGTTCCCGTGGGCGATTCACCGTCAGATGTTTGGTGGCGTGTCTCGTGGCTGCCCGCGTTTGTAGCGCCGTTCTTTTGGGCGGCGACCGGTCTCCACTATGCCGAATTGGCCCGCGTTCGCCGCAATGCCCGTCTGCCAATCCTGGCAGGAGTTGCCGCGCTAGGCATACTTACCGCGTCGCTGGCGCTCTTTTACTGGCCCGCGCTTGCCCACTACGGCGATTTCATACGTCTACTCGACGCGGCGCTGCGTCTGCGTCAGCCCGCCCATCGCCCGCCAGATGTCTCCCCCGTGTTGCCAGCGTTGGGCCTGGCATTTGTCGTCTATATCGCGGTCTGCGCGTGTCTGCCATGGATACTGCTCGTGGCGCGTCGCCTTCTCCCCGACCTCAATCGTCGCGATGGACGGCTGGGCGCCGAGGAGACCCTGCTCTGGGACGCTGGCGACGCCTGGAGCCGCTCGCGTCGGGGGCTGTTGGGCGCGTCGTTATTTATGATGACCGCGGGGGCGGTCGTCGCGGGTATCGGCGTGCTGGTGTTGCTCTCGGAGCATCGTGCGACGATTACGACGGTAACTGGATCACTCCCCATCGTCGTGCCCGCTACACGTCCCGGCCACGTGCCTGTTATCTTGGTTGGCGCCGATCTTGTGGTGCAGTTTGCGCTCTCCGGCCTGGGTCTGGCGCTTGGGCGCGCTGTCTTGCGCCAGGGTATTCTGGTTGAGCGGCGGCTGCCGCAGCGTGGCTACTTGAGCCACTGGCGGGGAATGGCGCTCGTCGCCGGCGTGTTGGCGGCGGCAGTGGCCTGGATGACTAGCCTCAATGCCGAGGTGTTGCCCGATTTGCTGCTGCTGGTCGCATTGATTACGAGTGCATATGCGCTGGTGACGTGGCAATCGTTTGCCGCGCATGATCGGCTGCTTACGCAGATGCGTCCCTTCATCACCAGCCTGGCCACGGGCCAGAAGAGCTGGCTAGCGACCGATCCTCGCGAGATCGAGCAGAATGTCGAGGCGCTATTTACCAGTCTCTGTCGCGACGTGCTTGGCGCTGCGCATGGCCGCCTCTCGTTGGCTGCGGGTCGGCTTCACCGTACCTATGTGTATGCGGCGCCCGCCACCGAGGGGAACGACCCCTTCGACCTCCGCGAATGGGCGCTTCCCTTCAGTGATGAGCGCGGCGTCGTAGCGCGGCTGGTGCTTGGCTCGCGTGCGGATGGCGCTGGCTATACGTCCGCTGATCTGGAGATCGCGCGTGCCTGTGGTCAGCGCATTCTCGACGCCGTCGGCGAATTCGTGGCGGCCCAGGCGATTGCGTCGCTGGCGCGGCAACGTGGACTGGAGACCGAATTGAGTGCCGCGCTGCCACGACGGGTGCTGCACGACGAGGTGCTACCGCGCCTGCATCTGGCGATGTTGCGGCTCGAGGTGTTGCGTTCGCGGCTGCCTGCGGCGCGAGTCGCCGCCGGATCGGTCGAGCAGTCTGCGGCTGAGAGTGAGGTATTGGATGCTTCAGATGAGGTGGAAGCGGTCGTCCGTGAATTGGGACAGGCGCACCATGATCTGGCAGCGCTGATGCGCGCCGCGCCAATCGCGAATAAGCGCCACCTCGAACATGGGCTGGTGAATGCCCTGCGTGCTTCACTCGACGGCGAGTTCCGCGGCACCTTTGATGAATTGACGCTTGATGCGCCGGAGGATGCGCGTGCCGCCGCCGACGGGCTGACACCGATTGTAGCTGAACTGTTGCTGAGCGCGGTACAAGAGACACTTCGCAACGCTGGCCGCCATGCTCGTGGAGGCGACTTGCATCGCCGGCTGACACTTCGGCTGACGCTCGCTGCCGATGAACACTCGGTAACGGTCACTGTCGCCGATGATGGCGTCGGCCTACAGACTGAGCACGCGCGCGATGGGCAACCCGATGCGCCATCTCATGGGCATGCCCGCGCTGAGGTCACATCGTTCGTCGTTCAGCCCGCCGACACAGCGGGCACCCGCAGTGGACTGCTCACACACGGCGCGCTCATCGCGCTGATTGGCGGCACACTAACCGTTCAGAGCGTCCCGTTGAAGGGAACAACCGTGACCATCCGGGTGCCGCGAGTCGAGCCAGGAACCCCGCCGTCTTTAGATTCCCCGAAGCGGATAGACTCCTCATCATAAAGCGCGATGCGCCAGGATGTAGCCATTGGTCCACTAGAACCGTCTGGTACAATGGACGGAGGGCGCCGCTGAGCTTGCCTGCTGCGCCATCGCACTAGTAGAGCGGCACTATGGCCGCGTAGATACATTCTTGTCGTTCAGGAGGAGTACGTGGGAATCCAGAGCTATCATCCGACGCTTGGCGAACGCTGCATGGCCGAACTGATGGGAACCTTCCTGTTGACGTTTGTGGGTGGCGGCGTCGCGGCTGACGTAGCCCTGCTGCACCGCAATACCGCGCACGCTGGAACGGTTCCAACCAGCGAACTGCTGCTTGTCGCGCTGGCGCATGGGCTCGTTCTGTTCGTCATCGTGCTGATTATCGGCAAAATCTCTGGCGCGCACGTCAATCCAGCGGTCACGCTGTCACTGGCCACTATAGGTCAGTTCAAGTGGTCAGACGTTCCCGGCTATCTCATCGCTCAGTTTGCCGGGGCGGTTGTGGGCGCGTTGGCAATCATGATTCCGTTCGGGCAGGATATCGCAAAGGTAGGTTTCTTGGGTCGGCCGGGCCTGGCACCCAACACCAGTCTGAT
>DAHUXT010000160.1 GCA_027307065.1 Ktedonobacteria bacterium | reverse complement strand
GTGACGCCTTATCATCCGGCAAAATAACAGCGGATAGCAGCGACAATGATCATTTTCACGCACGGGTGGCGCGGAGGATCGCACTGTGCGGTACACTGATGTCTGGCGCTGGTGTCTAGCATGGTGCGCGTAGGTGTCTGGTATGCCGCGCGCATGCCATGCAAAGCCAACCGCCAAACGCTACCGTTGTCAGATAGCCATGAATGCAGGAGCAGAGGGAACGCATGGGCAAGCCAAAGGTCTTTGTCACGCGCATTATTCCCAGTGAAGGACTCGATCAAATTCACGCATACTGCGATGCCACGGTCTGGGAAGACGAATTGCCGCCTCCGCGCGAGGTCATTCTCCAAGAGGCGCGAGACGCTGATGGGCTGGTGAGCCTGCTGACGGATACGATAGATGGTGAACTGATGGACGCCTGTCCGCGCCTGCGTGTCGTCAGCAACTACGCCGTCGGCTTCGATAATCTGGATATTCCCGCCGGGACGAGTCGCGGGATTCTGATGGGCAATACCCCCGGCGTACTGACCGAGACGACAGCGGACTTCGCGTTCGCGCTGCTGATGGCGTCGGCACGGCGCATCGTCGAAGGGGCGGACTATGTACGGGCGGGCAACTGGAAGACCTGGGGACCGATGCTACTGCTCGGCGTGGATGTTCACCACGCGACGCTCGGCCTGCTGGGCCTGGGACGCATCGGCGTAGAGATGGCCAAACGCGCCCGCGGCTTCGACATGAAGGTCATCTATTATGATGTCTTCCGCCGCGAAGATATGGAGCAGCAGTTCGGGTTGACGTACGCGCCGATGGAGGATGTGCTGAAACAGGCCGACTTCGTCAGCATCCACACGCCGCTGACCCCCGAAACACACCACCTGATGAACCGGCAACGATTCGCGCTGATGAAACCGAACGCGGTTCTCATCAATACGTCGCGCGGGCCAGTGGTGGACAATGATGCGCTGCTGGAGGCGCTGCAGAGCGGGCAAATCGCCGGGGCTGGTCTCGACGTGACCGAGCCGGAGCCACTGCCCGCTGATTCGCCACTGGCCCACCTGCCGAACTGCCTGGTGGTACCGCACATCGCCAGCGCCAGCCGGGTGACCCGTGGCAAGATGGCCGATATCGCCGCGCGCAACCTGATCGCCGGGTTACAGGGCGAGGCGCTGCCCTGCGGACTGAACAACGACGCACTCGGCCAGGGACGCTCGACGCTCCCCCGCGACTGGTAGCGGAACATGACCGCGGCCGAGGGCGATGGCGTCGAAAATCTGCTATGATGCAAGGTGGCAGAGGCATGGCAGAGATACGCTGGCAGCCCTCGCCGGCTCAACACGAACTGATAGGAAGACGAATAGGCGCACACAGGCGTGTGTCGCTCGCAACGTAGCGAGCGTGGAGAAAAGACGATGAAGTTCGCACAACGCATGGCAGAATTGGGGACCGAGACGGCGTTTGAGGTGCTGGCACGCGCCAAAGCGCTCGAGGCGCAGGGCAAGCAGATTGTCCACCTGGAGATCGGCGAGCCAGATTTCACGACACCCGCCTACATCGTCGAGGCGGCGCGCAAGGCCCTTGCCGACGGCTACACCCACTATACGCCCGCGCCCGGCATCCCCGAGCTGCGCGAGGCCATTGCCCACGACGCGACCCAGCGGCGCGGCATCGAGTTCGCGGCGGAAGATGTGGTTGTCACACCGGGCGGCAAGCCAATCATGTTCTTCTCCATTCTCGCGCTCTGCGACAAAGGCGACGAGGTCATTTATCCGAACCCAGGTTTCCCCATCTACGAGTCAATGATCCAGTTCGTCGGCGCAACCCCTGTACCCGCGCAGATCGAGGAGGCGCGGGGCTTCTCGCTGGACGTAGATAAACTGTGCGAGGCTGTCAACGAGCGGACGCGCCTGATCATCCTCAACTCGCCGCATAATCCCACTGGCGGCATCCTCAGCCGGAGTGATCTGGAACAGATCGCCGCGACCGTGTTGAAGTATCCCGATGTGGTCGTGCTCTCCGACGAGATTTACAGCCGGATGCTCTACGGTGGCGAGCATGTCAGCATCGCCACACTGCCGGGCATGCGCGAGCGCACCATCGTGCTGGACGGCTTCTCGAAGATCTACGCGATGACGGGCTGGAGGCTGGGCTATGGCCTCTTCCCACGGGAAATGGTTCCTGGCATCACCCGGCTGATGAGCAACAGCAACTCATGCACGGCTACCTTCACCCAAATGGCGGGCGTTGTCGCACTCACCGGATCACAGAAGCCGTCGGAGGACATGGTCGCCGAGTTCCACAAGCGGCGTGATGTGATTGTCGCGGGGCTGAACGACATCCCTGGGCTGACGTGCGCCACGCCGGGCGGCGCGTTCTATGCCTTCCCGAATATCACCGGGACGGGGCTGCGCTCTCGCGAGATGGCTGATCTGCTGCTCAGCGAGGCAGGCGTGGCGGTGCTTGCGGGCACGGCATTTGGCGCGTTTGGTGAGGGTTATATACGCCTGTCATACGCCAACTCCATCGAGCAGATCGAGCGTGCACTCGCGAGCATCAAAGGCTGGCTGGCGTCGCGGCAAACGTCCGCGAGCGGAGCCATGCGCGCCTGATGTGCCTGATCTGAAAAGTAGGAAGTACTTCAAACTCAGCAGTCGTTGTGTGACGTGGCCTTCTGTGTTATGCTGCTGCATACAGGAAGGCCACGGGATAGTCTCGGGATAGCAACGACATGGCAAGGCAATGCCGATCTATGTGCCATCTGGATGGGCTATTGCCACCCTGGTGAATCCCTGGCCTCGGTTGTGGGAATGATCGTTGATGCAGACGGGCGCCGCAGGATGTGGTTCCACCCGAACTACCAGTGATCTCCCATACGCGCATCTGCTGGGACTGGTTTGTGAGTGGCGAGAAGATTCGAGTGATTCCCGGCGCCGTATAGCATTACCTACCTGGTGCCCATTGCGATAACATCGGTCTTCTGCGCTGAAGGATGCTTGTTTGCTGTGTTCGCTCGATGTGGAGTTGCGGGTGCGAAGGCTCGACGAGGCGAAGCAGGGAAGCGCGTTTCAACGGCGATGCCGCGTGTGAGGCGCCCAGCAGTTTGTCCAAGGAGTTTCCATGCCCGCTCCGTTGTCTCCCATGACGCCTCCGTCACTTTCCTGTCCATCATGCGGCTGCGTGCTCGATGAGGTTCTGGTCGTGAATCCCGCGGGTGAATTGATTGGCTGTGAAGATTGTGCCGAGAATCTCGGACTTGCCGGGGGAATACTCACGCTTGAAGAATGGAATGCTACAGCCACAGTCGAAGAAATCCTGAATAACTATCCCCTGCAAGATTGGCACATCAGCAAGCCCGTCACCACCGCGACGCAGCGGCCATGCGCCCACTACTGGGAGGTTGTCGCGGGCAACAAGCGCTATTTCTTAAAGCGGTTCCATGATTGGTATCCCGTCGATTCGATTCACTATACCCATAGCATCCTCGCGCACCTGTTCGAAGAAGGGCTGCCGGTGCCGCGTGTGATTGCCGACAAGCGAGGCACAAACTATTGTGAGGGCGCGGATTCTGTCTGGGCGCTCTATGCCGCGCGCGATGGCCACCAGGCTAGCGAGAACGACTGGATGTGGGGGCGACCAAAGGCGGCGGAGATGCTGGCCACGTTGCATGCCGCGCTGGAAACCTGCACACCAGAAGGAAGCTCGTTTCAGCCGTGGAACGCGTGGTCGCTCGAAACGGTAGATCGCGTGCTCGAAAGCTGGCAATCGGCCGTTGAGCTGCCTGACGATCTGCTGGGTTTTGTGCGCGATCGGCTGGCGACACGCTACTTTGGCGACCTCTATCCGCAACTGCCCAAGCAGGTCGTTCATGGTGACTTTACACAGGCAAATGTGCTCTGGCGCGGAGAGTCATCGAGCGCGACGATCAGCGGCGTGCTGGACTTCGAACGCGCCCACGACGATACCGTGCTCTTTGACTTCGCCTGGGGACTTGGCGACCGCCGTCCACCGCTCTTGCGGGCAACAGTTGCCGCCTATCACCGTGGGCGACCGCTCTCCGCCATCGAGCGCGAAGCGCTGCCAGAGGCGATGCTGCTCGGTCTGGTTATGGGCATCGACATGCAGATGAACTACTACCACGATCTGCAACAGGTGCGGCGGCTGGCGCATGACCTGGCGATGACGGTGCGTGATCTGGAGTCGCTGCGCAAGGCGGTCGCGCTCAAGGCTCCCGGCGGATACTGAAAGATACCCACATGCGACGGGAGATGAGCGCGCTGTGGTCTTCGGGCTACGGCTGTTCCGCTTGTCTGCTAAGCTCCATAGTCCAGTTGGTCTCCCAGGTTCTTCCGCCGTCCGCCGAAAACGCCTGTTCCCATCGGCAGGAGTTTGGGGTGATATCAGACCAGATCAGGCGGCTGAAGATATTCTTGCCTTCAAAAGGCTCCTGCGCGTAAAACTCACCGCGCCCATGGCTAAACCCGCCGGTCATCGGGGGAGACAAGACCCCCTGTATGCTGTTGGTGAAATAGACACTCCACTGCCTCGTCTGCGGATCAAAGAGGCGCAGAGATGTGGCAGTCAGCGGCGTCGCATTCAGCGTTATCGCGGCCTCGCCGATATTCCCCATCCCACCCACGATGGAGCGATCCTCCGTGGTGCCATCGAACTCATCCCAGTCTGTGCAACCTTTCAGTCGCTCACGGAGCCTCCGGTGATGGACATTCCACCGGCCAACGATGAAATCGAAATCGGCGCGGCCATCCTGCTCCAGCTGTTGTGTGGTTGTCTCGCCCACAGGGTTCCTCCTGCCCGTGAGGCATGGCCCGTGTGTCATCTCTATTGGGAGACGCCGAGGGATGCGGCCATGCCGTCCAGATGTACTCCTCACCAA
The DNA here is from genome assembly GCA_027307065.1 of Ktedonobacteria bacterium. Classification (GTDB taxonomy): domain Bacteria; phylum Chloroflexota; class Ktedonobacteria; order Ktedonobacterales; family JADMIN01; genus DAHUXT01. The sequence continues at coordinate 4,017 of DAHUXT010000160.1, read as the reverse complement.
CGAAATACTACCTGACGGAATGGCCCATCTGAAAGCGCCATTTGGGACGATATCGAGCAGGCCAATTTAGTGGGAGGGCATGCTTGCATCCGGCTCAAGCGCGTCGAGCAGACCGGAATGCAGCGCCGTGGCCAGTGCCTCGATATCCGGCGAGGGCGGACGGTCGGCGGTGAGTGCGGGCACAATCTCGCGCACGGCATCATAGGCACGGGCGACGCCTTTGCCGGGGCGCAGCGGCTTGCGGAACTCCAGCCCCTGCGCGGCGCAGATCAGCTCGATGGCAATGACACGCCAGGCCAGCGGCAGCAGTTGTTGCAGCTTGATGGCGCCGGTCGAGCCCATGCTGACGAAATCCTCCATCCCCGCCGAGGTTGGAATCGAATCGATACTGGCGGGATGGGCCAGCACTTTGATCTCGTTCACCAGTGCCGCCGCGACATACTGGGCAATCATGTAGCCAGAGTTCAGACCCGGTTCGGGCGTCAGAAACGGCTTGAGCGCGTTCGCCCCGGTATCCCAGGCGTGCGGTTCGAGCAGGCTATAGGTGCGACGCTCGGAAAAGCTCGCCACCTGTGTCAGCGCGATCGCCAGAAAATCGAGCGCCAGCGCCAGCGGCTGCCCATGGAAGTTGCCGCCGCTCAGCACGTCGCCATCCTGCGCGAAGATCAGCGGATTGTCGGTAACGGCGTCCAGTTCGTTGTCGAAGACACCCGCGCAGTAGGCCAGCGCGTCACGCGCCGCGCCAAGCACTTGGGGCGCACAGCGCAGGGTATAGGGATCTTGCACACGCACGCAATCGGCATGGCTGGGGTTTATCTCGCTTTCCGCCAGCAGCGCGCGCAACCGAGCAGCGGTCTGTTGCTGGCCGGGTTGTGGCCGCAGACTGTGGATGCGCGCATCGAGCGGCACAAAGCTGCCCAGCAACGCCTCAGTAGACATCGCCACGGCCACCTCGGCGGCGCGCACCATTCGTTGGGCATCCGCCAGCGCCAGCACGCCACACGCCTCCATCACATGCGTACCATTGATGAGCGCCAGTCCCTCCTTCGCGCCGAGCGTCACCGGGACTAGTCCCGCGCGGGCGAGCGCCACGCCTCCAGCCATCCGTTCGCCCTGGTATTCGGCCTCGCCCTCGCCGATGAGCGTGAGCGCCAGATGGGCCAGCGGCGCAAGATCACCACTCGCGCCCACGGAGCCGCGCTTCGGCACGCTGGGGGTAACGCCCGCGTTCAGCATGCCCACCAGCAGTTCGATGACGACGGCACGCACGCCCGAATGGCCACGCGCCAGGCTGTTCGCCAGCAACAACATCACCGCGCGTACGGTGTCTGGCGTGAAGGGTTCGCCGACGCCGCTGGCATGGCTGCGAATCAGATTGCGCTGGAGGTCGGCCAGATTCTCGCTCGAGATTTTGACGCTGCTCAGATGGCCGAAGCCGGTAGTGACGCCGTAGACCGTGCGCTCCTCGGCGCCAATCCGCTCGATGAAGGCGCGTGCCGTCGCCACACGATCGGCCGCACCGGGCGCCAGCCGCACCACCGCACCCTCGCGCGCGACCGCTACCACATCCGCCAGTGATAGACCTCGCTCGCCGCGCTCGCCAATCGTTACGGTCACATCCTTGTGCGGATGGTGTGAGGGGTCACCTGATTTCCTGCCGTTCGCCATTGATCGTCTCCCGCGCGCCGCTGCGCTCTATCTCCAGGGGTGAAATCGCCACAATATCATCACGATTGTAGCACGAGGCGTCAGGCCCGCTTTGTGCTACCGAAGGCTACCAGACAGGGATCCCTTGAAGAGCGAATGCGGAGCGTGGACAGCGTTGAGGAGGCACTGGATGGCAGCGGCAGCATCAGAGCGACATGTGGACTTATTGCTGATCGGAGGAGGGCTTGCCTCGGCGACCGCCGCCGAAGAGATTCGCAAGCGAGACGCCAATGGCAGCATTGTGCTCGTCAGCAACGAGCCGCAGCGCCCGTATAACCGCCCGCCACTCTCGAAGGAATATCTGCGTGGCGAGATCAATGATGAGGGCGTCTACGGCAACGGCGGCATCTACGTGCACGAGCCTGGCTGGCACGACGAGCATCAGGTGGAGTTGCTACGCGGCGAAGCGGTTGTGCTCGACCCCGCAGCAAAGACCGTGCGCCTGGCCGATGGGCAGACCCTGACGTATGGCAAGCTGCTACTGGCGATGGGCGGTCGCCCGCGCGCACTGGATGTGCCGAACGCCAACCTGCCAGGCATCCACTACCTGCGGACGGTGGCGGATTCCGGCGCCATCCGCAACGAGCTGGACCAGCCGGGGAAGCGGGTCGTCTTCGTTGGCTCCGGCTTCATCGGGCTGGAAACCGCCGCCAACTCGCTCTTTCGGCACGCGCAGGTGACAATTGTCGAGCCGCAGGAGCGCCCCTGGCCGACGATGCTGCCTCCCGCGCTTTCGCAATACATCGCCGATCAGTATCAGCGGCGCGGCGCAACGCTCCAATATCAGCACAGCGTAACCGGCTTCACCGCGGGCGAGAATGGTCGGATAGCTGGTGTTCAGATAGCGCCGGTAGGAGACAGCGCCGCAACCGAGAGCGAGACAATAGCCTGCGACCTGGCAATTCTCGGCGTCGGCATCATGCTCAATAGCGAGTTAGCGCAGCACGCTGGGCTAGAGGTGGACCCACACCAGGGTGTCGTCGTCAACGATCATCTTCAGTCGTCCGCGCCAGATATTTACGCGGCTGGTGACATCGCCGCCTATCCCGATCCGGTCGTCGGGCGCATGCACTTCGAGCATTGGGATAACGCGATTACCACAGGGCAGACGGCCGCGGCCAACATGACGGGTGGCGACGAGAGCTATCGTCATGTGCCGTACTTCTTCTCCGATCAGTTCGACCTCGTGATCAACATGCTGGGCTACCCGACAAATACCGCGCATGTGACCATCAAGGGGTCGATCGCGCAAGACGAGTTCACCGCCTACTTTGTTGAGGATGGCATCTTACGCGGCGCCATGATGGTGAACGACGACGCGAAGATGGATCAACTGCGCGAACTCATCGCTGAGGCCGTGCTGGTCCCCGACACGCACGCGCTGATCGATCCCAACTTCGACCTCGCATCGTTGCGCCCCAGCACTGCCCAGAACGAGCCAGCCCAGCCAGTCGCGGTTGAAGAATCCAGTCGAGACAACGCGTCCTAAACAGCACGCTCGGCTGGTCTACTCAGGCGAGCCGGGCGAAGCCATGCCTCCGCCAGAATGCTCTACCCGAATCATGCCGCTTGCTGTATGCTGACGGGACAAGGCTTTAGCCCGCCGCAACCCGTGCGGTTAGGCGTTTCCAGGCTTTAGCCCTTGCAAGGTGTATGCCATTGTGGTATACTTACTGTATGAGGAAGAGCACCACCATTCGGCTTGATGATGCGGACCGCGCTGCCATTGCCGTCATTCGGCAACGATACGGCGTGGCGAGCGACAGCGACGCGATTCGTCTCGCTCTGCGATTAGTGGCCGAGTCCAGGCGGGTAGACATTCGACAGGATGCAGACGACAATGGCCGAGACGAGCCTGCGTAAAACCTACAAATACAAGCTGAAGCCCACGCCCGCACAAGAGCGGATGCTGGATGGTATCTTGTGGGCCAGTCGCAGACTCTACAATACGGCGTTGGAACAACGCATCTTCCTCTACCGCCAACGGGGCGTCTCCGTCTCCCGCTACGGGCAAGAGGCTGAATTGAAGGCGATCCGGGCGGAGATGCCAGCGTATGCGGCCAGTCACAGCCATGTCTTGCAGGATGTGCTGGCGCGACTGGACAAGACGTACCAGGCATTCTTTCGCCGGGTGAAGGTCGGACAGACACCGGGCTTCCCACGTTTTCAGGGGCGCAATCGCTACCACTCCTTCACCAACAAGGAATATGGGAATGGTGTACGGCTTGATAATGGCTTCCTCGTCCTGTCGAAGATTGGGCGGGTGGCCATGCGCTGGTCGCGTCCAGTGGAGGGTACACCCAAGACCGT
>DAHUXT010000015.1:13661-24177 GCA_027307065.1 Ktedonobacteria bacterium | reverse complement strand
GACTGCTAGAACAGATGTTTGTCAAGCGCAGTATATGGGCCATTCATCCCCCGGTTGAAACCAAGCGCTTTCTCGCCTATCTGTGTAAGGGGTACACTCCGTGCACGCATCATCCCAGACTCATTCCCGCGCGTCTCTCCGCGTCTTTCTCCCCCTGCTCAGCCTTCTCGGTGTTCTCGCGCTCGTAATCATGGCCTGTGGCGGCAGCAGTGACAACTCAGGCACCAGCGTTGGCTCGAATGGCACATCTACCGCAAATACCAGCGGTTCAAGTTCCGGTAGTCATTATAAGGTTGGTGACCAGGTCAAGGTTGGTAACACCTATATCGTCACAATCAACTCGTTCAAGACGAATCCGGGCGACGATATCTTTAAACCGAAGGCCGGCAATGTCTTCGTAGTCGTCGACGTCACCTTCAAGAACGTGAGCAGCCAGGAGCAGAATCTTTCAACGCTGCTTCAGTGCGATCTGAAAGATTCAACGGGCCAGAAGTACGATGAAACTATCATCTCAAACGTGAAGCCACCGGACGGCAAGCTAGCGGCTGGCGATATTGTCAGAGGGCAGATCGCATACGAAGTATCTGCCAGCCAGCATAGCTTTACCTTTTACTTTGAGGCAGATATCATGAGCGGCGGACAGACCGTCTGGGACTTGCACGTCTAGCGGCGCATCCACGCACATAGCACACGACAGCCACCGACCGCTTCTGGCCGATGGCTGTCACTATCTTTGTAGACGAGAACAGCATTACGCGGGCAAATTGTCGATCTCCACCGGCTCGATGTCGTCGGCTGGGGTATAGCCGAGGATGCGCCCGAAGAAGGCAAGTTCGGCCTCCAGCGACCGCTTGATGTTTGCCGCCTGGCGGAAACCGTGGCTCTCGCCTTCGAAGGCCAGGTAGGCTACCGGCACGCCCTTGGCGCGCAGCACCTCCACCATCGCGACCGCCTGACTCGGCGGCACCACCGGATCCTCAAGCCCCTGGAAGAAGATCGCGGGCGTCTTCATCTGGTCGACATGGAAGAGCGGCGACCGCGCCTGATACACAGCTTCGCTCGCGGGATACGGCCCGACGAGCTGGTCGAGGTAGCGCGACTCGAACTTGTGGGTATCGCGGGCAAGCGCCCCGAGATCGCTGACCCCAAAGTGGCTGGCCCCCGCCTTGAAGGCATCGCGGAAGGTCAGCGCGCACAGCGTCGTATACCCACCCGCGCTGCCGCCAGTGATAGTCAACTTGTCGCCATCCACACGCCCCTGCTGCGCCAGATAGCGCGCGCCGTTCACGCAGTCGTCGAGGTCCACCACACCCCACTGGCCCTTTAGCCGGTCACGATAGGTGCGCCCGTAACCCGTGCTGCCGCCATAATTCACGTCGAGGACCGCAAACCCGCGACTCGTCCAGTAGAGGATGCTGGGATTAAAGACGCCCAGCACCTGCGCGGTCGGCCCGCCGTGGCTCAATACCCGCAGTGGTGGCAACTCTCCCGCTGGCGCCGCGTAGTCGGGATTGCGTGGGCGGTAGAAAAGTCCAAATGCCGTCAGGCCGTTCTCTGTGGGGAACTCGATTTCCTCTGGCGTCGAGACCCAGACATCATCCAGCACCATCGTATTGGAGCGGCGCAGCACTGCCCGCTCCCCGGTTGCCGTATTCAGCCGCACGATCTGCGCTGGATTCGTGGGCGATGCCCCGCCAAACACGAGTTGGCTGCCACTGGCCTGCGGGCTGGAGATAACCGTGTACGGCGTCTCGATGGGTGTCAGCGCGCCCGATGCCAGATCGAGCGAGGCGAGATGACTGATGCCATGCTGCTGCCACGTGGAGACCAGATGGCCAGCATCGACGAAGCTGTACGTCGCCATGCGGAATTGCCACTGTGGCGTGCCAAACTCCGCCTCCATCGGCGCGAGCGCCTCGGCCTGTCCGGCGCGCCAGCGGTAGAGATTCCACCAACCGGTGCGATCCGAGATGAAGTAGAGTTCGCCACTGGGCGACCAGGCCGGCTGAAAGATAGACTCCCGCTCGCCACCAGCGATGTGCTGCGCGTTGGCCAGGGAACCATCACCAGCGATGTCAGCTGACCAGAGCGATGTGCCATCCCATGGCATATTCGGATGATTCCAAGCCAACCAGCAAAGCCGCGACCCATCCGGGCTCACACGCGGCGTCGAGACGAAGTCGGAGCCAGCCACCAGCACCCGCCCGCCATTGGCGTTCTCGCCATCCAGGGCCAGCGCAACCAGTGTGTTCTTCGCCTCTTTGCCGGGCTCGCGATGGTCTTCGCGCACCAGAATGAGCCAATTTCGAGTTGCATCGAGCGCGGCATCGGCATAGCGCAGCACACCACCGGGCAGATCAGGCGTCAGCGGCTCGGGCGCGCCATCGTCCGCGATGCGATAGAGGCGCTGGTCGGCAAAATTGGAGCAGTAGACAACACCACCCGTCGCCAGATATGCGCCGCCACCGTATTCATGAACGCGCGTGCGCACATTGAAGGGCGCGGGCGTCACATCGGTCGTCAGGCCGTTGGGCGTGCGGCGCACCAGCACACTGCGACCGCCTTCGGAAGGACGTTGCTCGATCCAATAGACGGTCGTGTCGTCCACCTGAACCTCGCCCAAGCCAAGCGATTTGGCCAAAATTGAATCCGCCGTCAATGGCGATTTCCATGCGCCATACGGTGCAATCACTGGCTCCGCCACGTGTCTCTGCTCCTCTCCTAGCGACTACTATCGCGCGTTCAAAAGATATACGGTATCAATCGGCGAGTGCGCCGCATGTAGGCGATATACGGCTCCCCGAGTGTCCGCGAGAGCACTCGCTCCTCCACTATCACCCGGTAGCCGAAGCCAACCGCATTACAGAGTATAATCGCGGCGAGGCTGGCCCAGTTGGTGAGCGCCAGAGCAATGCCCAGCAACGCCAGCAACGCTCCGGTGTATGATGGATGGCGAATCAGACGATAGGGTCCGCGCTCGACGACCTGCTGATCCGGCCCAACCGCCACTGTGATGACAAAGTAGCGTCCCAGCACACGGATGGCGTAGGCCCGAAACGCCGTCCCAAGCAGAATCAATGCAAGGCCCACGCCGAAGATAAGCGTCCGGGCAGTGGCCATCGCCGCGCCGGGCAGCAGAAACGCCAGCATCCAGGCCAGACCAATGCTGAGCGCCAGCAGTGCCAGCAGGAGCAGTAGCGAGCCGCTATCCTGAGTTGTCGCTCCCGCGCGTCGTCGCCGGGTGAGCAGTCGGCCAAGTTCCGGTGTCGCGCAGATGACTAGCGCCAACGCAAAGAGCAGCGCGGCGAGAGGTTGGGTCGCGGGCAGCGGATAAAGCGCTGGCATCGAGATGCTCCTGCCAAACACGGTGGCCATCGGGTGCGAAGGACACGGCGTGAACGCGCAAACGGCGTGTGCATTGTACACCCAGCCGCAATGTCGAATGCGCCACACTGCCGCCCGCCGGAGACGCGATGTCATCGTTACTTTTGGGGCGGCTCGATGGTGTGTAAAGCAAGAAGAGCCGACGAGCGCTCATACAGCGCTCATACAGCGCCCATACAGAGCACCAATAGTGCGAGGAACGAAAGGTGGTCGGGCAGATGGTGATCGCGTCTGGCGCGTCGAAGAACGCCGCCGAGCACCCGAACCGGGCATAGTGCTCAGCGCATGGCTGTCGTTGCAGCGTAGCGCCAGATTTATACGCGCGGCTGGCACGACCGAGGCTCCCGGCCGAACACTCGCAAGCACTCCAATGGAAGGGAGTCAGCTACCCGCGTTCGAGGCGTTCTTCCGGCGACACGAAGGCGCGCTATTCGGCTACCTCTGGCGCATGACCGGAGATGAACAGGCTGCGTACGACCTCAGTCAGGAAACGTTTGTGCGCGCCTGGCAGCACTTCGACCGTATCGCCAGCTATGATCGCCCCGGCGCGTGGCTCTTTCGCGTGGCGACCAACCTCGCCCTCACATACCAGAAGCGCGCGGCAGCCCCCGTTGGCGCGGCGCAGCCATTCTCTCCAGGCATCGATCCCGCTGTCAGCGATCCCGCGTGGAGACTCGCGGTGAGCGACGCGGTACGCGCGACCCTTCTGACGCTCACGCCACAGCAGCGGGCGGCGCTCGTGCTGCGTGAGATCTATGGCTTCTCGTGCGCCGAGGTGGCTGAGATGCTAGGCATCTCTGAGGCCGCCGCCAAGATGACCCTCAGCCGTGGCCGCGATGCCTTCCGCGCCCGCTACACACGTCAGGAGGAGCAGCCTTGAGCCAGCAGAACCAACAGACGCTCCCCAGATGCGTCATGGGCCTGACCTCCGCCGATCTCTCTGCCTGGCGCGATGAAACGCTCCCAGCCGACGAGGCAGCGCGCATCGCGGCGCACCAGAATAGCTGCCCAGCCTGCCGGGACCGGCTGCGCGGCTTCGAGTTGGTTGCGTCCGCGCTACACGCCCAGCGAGCGCCTCTCCCCGATGAGCGACTCCGGCAATCCGTCCACATGGCAATCGCCGCCAGCGAACGGCAACCGCGACGCGCAGGCATCACCCGCGAGATTTCCATCCCTGACGCATCCGGCAATACGCATCTCATCCCTCAAGTACCCCAACCGCCCAACGTGACGCGGCAAAACTGGCGCAGACGCGCGCTGGGAACATTGGCCGCGGTGGCCGCCATCGCGCTGGTCGTCTTCGGCTTCGGGCGGCTCTTCCAGTCCGACGCGAGCAATCGCCAGACGTTCTCGGTGACGTGGCAGCAGGTGACTCCACCGGCAGGGGTAGGCGCCAGTCTCGGCGCGGGCGAGCAATTGGCCGTTTCCCCTGCCGATGGTTCAGTGGCCTGGCTCTGCCAGTCGGGCACAAAATCCGCTACGCGGGCGCTGCGCGTCTGGCGCACCAGCGACGCTGGCAGGTCCTGGCAAAGTGTCCAGGCGCCAGAGATTCCGTTCACCTACAACTGTCAGATGTACCCGGATCAACTGGACCCCAATGTGGCGCTGCTCTACTTCTTTTCGTCCCCTGGGCTGAGCAGCGGCTCCAGCCGCGACATCTCCCATATCTTTGAAACCTTTGACGGTGGGGCAACCTGGCAGAACGACCAATACACCGTGCCGCCGTTGGAGTTCGCGACGCTGAACGGGGCCACATATGCCCTGCGACAGAACGGCTCGGATGCCTTTCAACTTGAGGTCAGCCGCGATGGACTACAGACCTGGCATGTCCTGGACGCGCCTATCCACAACCAGAAGCTGGCGCCTGACTTGTTCTGGCTGAACCCGGCGACGGGCAGCATGCTGGTGGAGGCATACACATTGACGGGCAGTCCGGGCTATTCACTCTGGACAACCGATAGCAACGGCAGCCACTGGCAACGAATCACGGCGCCTTACATCGGCAGTGTCGTAGCGCGCCCGACGGCAGACGGTCAGCACTGGACTATCTGCAGCCAGTATCAGTATACCGGCACAGGCAGCGATCCGCAGCATCTCGATTACACCAGTCACATCGCCTGTGGCAGCGAGAACACGCGCTGGACCGAGCGACCCAGCCTCGATATCTCCCGTTGGGCGAATACGACGCCAACACCCTGCACAAGTTGTAGTAGTACGCCTAACGACGTTCCATCTGGCATGATGACGCTGCTCGGCATCGCCAACGATGGCGCGCTACTGGCCACAGTAGAAGATCGCTTCGACACGCATGGACAAGCTACGCGCAAGAGCCTGTATCGACTTCCCTCAGGTTCCAATCAGTGGCAAAATGGCGGCGCGGTTCCAGGTCCTCTCACGCTCTATGCTCCACGGCCAGGTGGCGGGCTGCTCTGGTCTACGCCATCGCCAACTGGCATTGGGGACACCACCGGGCCAGTATTCACCGCCAGCTATCCAGGGCCAGCTATCCCCGCGCTGCCCACGCCGCAAGAGACGCCCACGGCCACTAGCAACGTCGTAGTCGGCACACCGCTCGCGTGGCAGCCCACCGCCAATCTCAATGGGGCGCAGCTAAACGACTTTCAACTGGCGATTGCCCCAAGCGATGGCCGCACCGCGTATGCCTGCTCACCGTCGAGTCCCATGGCACCTTCCCCGCCTATAGGCGCCTGGGCCACACATGATGGCGGTGCGTCATGGTCAGCGCTGGTGCTGCCGCGAGTCAGTGGTTGGTGCACGCTCGTGGTGGATGAGGTGAATCCGCGTGACGTGCTGCTGGGTGTTTGGCTGAGTTCGCAGGCACGTAATCCCGACGCGTATTACCGCAGTACCGATGGCGGTAGCACGTGGCAGCGCGTAACCGGGCTGAATGGCTCGTACGTCAGTCAGTTCGCCACCCAGGGTTCCACGGTCTTCGCATTGCGGAGTCTGACACCGTTATCCCAGCGAGGGACGCTGCACTTGCAGGCGAGCTACGATAGAATGGCCACCTGGCACGATGTCGAAAGCGCTATTCGCAGCACGGGACTGAGCGTTGGCCAGTTCTGGCTGAATCCGTACAATGGCAGCCTCCTCGCCACCAGTAGCGGCGCGTATTCCACCGGAACGACACCAGGGAACCCGCCACCTTTGTTGATCTGGCGCTCCAGCGATGGCGGCGCGCACTGGCGCAGTCTGCAGGCGCCACAAGATGGATTCTCCACAGTGCTGGTACAGCCGCCGATGCCGAACCACACCTGGGGCATCTGCCTCGCCAGCGGCACGACAGATAGCAACAGCATCGTTTGCGGCGACGATAGCGGCCAGACATGGGGCAATATGCCTGCACTAAACACAGGCATCTCCTCTGTTGCCATCTATACCGCGATCACCACCGATGGCGCGATTCTGGCGCTTACGCCATCCCAGACCAGCAACGGCGCGACGACATATACGGTGTTTCTGTTGCCATCTGGCGCAAGCCGCTGGCGGCAAATTGGCCCGACACCAGAGTTTTCGCTGTCGTATGCTCCGGCGGTGGGTACCAATGGGATGCTCTGGTCGGTACCTGTCAACGGCATTCTCACCGATGCGCAGGGCCGCATCTTCCGGGTGGCGGCGCCGTGAGTTAGACCATCCAGCGCACTAGCATCGTCTCCTCGCTTGCTGGTATGCTTCAGGTGGGTTCGCCGATCATGAGGACATGAGAGTCGGCGACCCGTCTGAGCGCTTCTGCCTTTCTCTGCCTATGATGGAGGAGACATGCCGCAACTCAACGGCAACCTGCTGACACTCGTCGGCATCGTCGTCGCCTTGCTGCAAACCCTGTTGCTGGCCCTGGCTGGATTCGTGGCCTGGTTCCAGTTGCGCGAAACCGCAAAGACCCGCTACCTCGAAGCGGTCATCCGCATGTTTGAGGATTTCGGCAGCCGCGAGGCCTATTTCGAGGCAGATGCCATCCTCGGTCTGCCTCGGCGCATCGAGGATTTTTCGTCCCAGGAGGTGGAGTTGGCAACCTGGGCGGTACGTGTCTACGAGAAGATCGCCTTCCTGGTAGATTCCGGCATGATTCCTGCCCAGTACATCGTGCCGCTCTACTCACGTCGCATCATCTGGGCATGGGATGCGCTACTCCCCTACATCGAGGAGCAGCGGAGACTTCGCGACACCGGTGGCGCCTATCGCATGGCGGGCGACGCCATCTACTTCCAGGCGCTTGTGAAGCTGGCGTTGCGGCATCGCGCCCGACGTTTTAGCCGCCGGGTACACCCGCCCATTCCCGGCGCCTATCGCGAGCGGCTCAAAGCGTTGATCGAGAGTGGTCAGCCGCTGTTGCCCGCCGATTGATCGTCGGCGAGGCAGGTGCGCAGATAGGCCACCACATCGGGTGGTGGCTCTGCCACGGCTTCGTGGGCGGGATCGTAAAAGACGCTCACCATCTCCACCGTCGCGCACGGCTGTTCTTGGTAAGGCAGCGATAGCTGAAACCGTAACTGATAACTACGCGGGCGTACGTCAATTACCCGATGCGTGATGCGCAGCAGGCTCCCAACCGCGATGGGGCGCGTGAACTCGCAGGTGATCGATTTGGTAATCGAGTCGAGCGGCGCGCCTTCCGCGTGGGACAGAATATCCGATGCCCAGTGCCACTCACGGCAACACTCCACCAGCCGGACGATCGCCGTATAGGCCAGCCGATCTTCGCCCGCAACGATCCATGCGCGCTGCACGATAACGTCCAGCCCACCCACGAAGCGGCGAACGCCACCCTCCGCGAGCAGTCCGGATAACGTCGTCGGCTGCATCATTGTCGTCGTCATCGTCGTGCCGCCATCACGTCTGGTGGCAGCTAGAGGTAGCCACTGAACGAGTCGATCTTACCGCTGTTGAAGAGCAGCACTGGCTTGATGAGCGAGGGAGAATAATCTTCGCGCGCCAGATAGTTCGAGCCATCGTCGAGACCCTCGGTAGACATGCCGATATAGATCTTGACACCCTCCTGGCGCTTCTTCTCCGCCACGCGCATCACATCGGTCAGCCGGGGCGGCTTGTAATCGGGCGAGACATGCGCCTTCTTGGCCCAGCGCGATCCATCCGCCGCGTACATCGGGTTGAGTCGCACCGAGAAATCGAGCCCGCGCATCTTCGTCTGCGCCGCCAGATAGTCGATACTGGCTTCTGCCTCGGCGACCGCCTCCTCGTCAGACATATCCCAGCGCGGCTTGAAGAGCACATAGGTGGTCAACTGCGCGCCAGCCTGAGCGACTCGATCCAGACCTCGCTCGAAGACATCGAGCGGCTCGCGCTTGAAGAGCACCTGATTGCGAAGGTAGGGATCGTGTGTCTCGAATCCTGTCAAGATGTTCAGCGAGAGCCGGGGAGCAATCTCGCGGATCTGCGCCAGCACGTCGATATCGACGAATTCGAGCCGCGTTTCGAGCACCAGCGTGCGCACCCGGCGCAGCTCATTGATGCCCTCGGCGATCTCAAGCAGCGCCTCTGTCGGGAATGTCGAGGCATCCAGCACCGACCCCTCGGTGCTAAATGTGAGTCGGTCCAGCACGCTCAGCGAGTGTTTCAGTTCCTTCACCACAAAGGAGAACTGCGAGACAATTTCACTGCCGGGGATCAGCGTTGGCGAACTCTTCGCCGGAAGCTGGCAAAAATGGCAACGATACTTGCAGCGCTTGGTATTGAAAATAATCAAGAGATCCTGGTCACCGAGAAATGTGCGATGGAGGAAGAAGTGTGGTTGCCACGTGCTCGGCGAACTCTCACCCATGGGTTTGCGCTGGCCATACTTCTTGTAGAGATCTCCGACTACCTCTTTCATGCCCGGTCGCATCGATCGCATCGGCCGCACCATCTCAACAGTCATTAGTCCTCCTTGCATGCAAGCAGCCACATAGCCACATCCGTGTCGTGCCGGAAATCTGGCATGCGGTCCCTGCATCTGTGGTTCCCTAGTAGACTCGATTTCCATAACCAGCCTACGCCTGTCGGACAATGTTCGTCAACCCCCTGTATTTCTTGGCTACCCGATGACTGTGTTCTTGCTTTCGTTGACACCCCTGCACGCCGCCTTTACAATGCAGGTGCTCCTGAGAAATCGCATCGGTATGCCGCGCGAAGTTCTGCGCATGCCTGCCGCGCAGGCGAGGTGCGCCGGGTCGCAGCCACATCTGTGGTCATAGGGCGTGGATGCAAGGGAAGGATGACCGCTATTGTCTTCTGCAGGAGAGCTTTTTCATGCCAAATGATGTTAAGGATGCCGACGACCTCTTCTCGCGCAACTGGGCGTTCATCTCGCCCGAACTTCAGCACACGCTCGACCGTACCTGCCTCTTTACCGCGGGCGCTGGACTCAGCAGCGCCATTGCCGTGCTTGCCTGCCGGACAGGCTTTGGCTCGTTCATCCTGGCAGATGGCGACCAGGTCGAGGTCTCGAATCTCAACCGACAGGCCTTCTTTCGCCGCCAGGTAGGGCAAAATAAAGCGACGGCGACGGCCGAGTTGCTGCGCGACATCCGACGCGATGTCGCAGTTACTACCATTCCAGCATTTATAGAAGGTGATTCCTACCTCAGCGCGCTCGATCATGCGAATATCATTATCAATGCGATAGACTACGACAACCCAGCGCTGTTTGCGCTAACACGCGACGCCCGCGCGCGCGGCATACCGATGTTGATCGCACTCAACCTCGGCTGGGGCGGCGCTGTGATGGTCTTCACGGCCGATTCGATGCCGCTGGATGAGTTTCTGGGGCTAGCCGCTGGCGAGGTCCATAGCGCCGGCGAGGTTTCAGCGCGGCTGATTACACGCGCGTTCTCTGGGGAACAAGGCGTGCCGCCTTACCTGGCTGAGATCCTTGCTGACTATCAAATGAATGGCGCGCAGTGGGCCTGCGAGCCGCAACTTGGCCCCACCGTATCGCTGACCGCCGCGATGGTCGTGCGCGTGGCGATCTCGCTCATCGCTGGAGAACCAGTGCCCGTCACCCCTGCGGTCTTTCATGTCGATCTGCGCGCGCTGTTAGAATCTTCCGTATCTCAAGCCATCCCTGCCAGCTCCTCCGCCGAGCCTGCAACGATTGCCGAGACGCCGCACGAGA
>DAHUXT010000015.1:0-13651 GCA_027307065.1 Ktedonobacteria bacterium | reverse complement strand
ACGCTGCCGAAGTCTGCCGAGTCTGCAGACTCTGTAGCGCCGACCATACAGCGCATGCCAACAGAGAAAAAGTCCGACGACTTCAGCGTCTATCTGCGCAGCCGCCAATTGCACGCGCGTTACCCCAGGCTCACAGCACTGGCGTCAAAGGAAAAGAACCTCTTATTTCTGCGCAATCGCTCCTCTGGATCGTGGACATATGCTGTCCGGCACGATATGCTGCCGGACGACGCGATGCATGAGTTTGGCGAGTTTCGCATCGACCAATACGCGCTGGCAGGGCTCTACGACACTTCGAAGATCGCTCAGCATGGCTATCGCACGGATCCCACGCTCACCGGGCTGGCGGGAAACGCGATTCATGTCATCTCCGGAACATCGGCGGGACAGGTGCTCGCGTGCTGCTCGATTGTGCCGCCAAAAGGGCCGCTCTATAGCGAACCCGAGGGCTGGCTCGTTAAACGCCGCCGCCCGCTGGTGCTCGGAGACGACGAGCGCGCGCTCTTCCCCTCCGAAACGGAACTCTTTGGTCGCGGTGTCTTTGAGTCATTGCCCGCGATTCAAGAGATCCCCATCGAGCGCATCCGCGAGATCGCGCATCTGATGCGAAATCAGGCGATCAAGTCTCCCCAGACGGGACTGTCGGTTTTCGAGCTATGTTTCGCGCTGACCGAGGTGCTGACCAATCGCAAACTGGGTATCGATCTCGCAGTGGGCAACATGGGTCCCGAGGCGCGCAACCTTATGGAGATTGCTAATATACCCGTGCTCTACGCGCCCTGGGCGGCCGTCGTTGTTGGCGAGGCGTCTGCCGAAGAAGATTTCTGGGTTCCACCCACTGATGCTGAGGGCTACTTCTGGCCATACGTCATCGCGGCATCCGATCTCCATACCATTACGCCCTATCGCCAGCGACTCGATAGCGCGCTTGCCAGTCCCGCACAGTCAGCGCGTAGCGCGCTCATCGAGCTGGCCCGCAACGTCCGGCAGACGAGTTTGCCGCAGCCGCCGTTTGTCGAACAATCTCAGATTCCACAGCGCTGGTTTGTCGCGCCGCCCTACGGCCCCCAGATCCCGCCGAAGGATCAGCAATGAGGCTGGTGGAGTACTGGTGTTACAAGCTACCTTCCATAGCAGGCGCTAGATATTGCCGCACTGATTGACCGATGCCGAGGGTTACGCGTATAGTAGCAGAGTTGACGCTACCCGGCGTCGTGAGCTTATTGGACCTTCACACTCCAGTGCCACGAGGGCCTTCATTGTTTGAAGAACGCAACGACATTTTCTGTGGGTGGAGTGTATGCAGGGATATGGGCCGTCTGCTCCCAAGGATTGGCTGGCGCGAAACGACTGGCGCCAATGTATGCATAGTGGTGTAGGGATGAGGTAATGAATATGCGGCCAAATGCTTCGTTCGAGCAAGACCGGTTTCCAAACCGCACAGCGAGCACGGCGCTCGCTCCAGGCTCATCAAGCTACTACAGCGGCCCATTCGGCTGGTGGTATCGCCTGACCGTGCCACCGGAACCTCCCGCCAGCGCCGATTTCGCCGCTCGCGACCGCGCACGCCGTGGGCGGTTGGGGGGAGCGTTGCTTTTTGGCCTGCTCGCGATTATGGTGTTGACGGTCTTTCTTGGTCTGGGTGATCCCGCAACACTCATTAGCGCGCTGGTCGGCGTCGGAGCCGTCGTCCTCGCTATCGTCCTCAACCGCAGCGGCTATGTGAACATGGCCGGTGTGATTATGGTGGTGCTGCCCGCCCTCGTCATCGTGTTGAGCATCCTCGGTGCGCCGAACGGGCAGTTGGATGAACTCTACTTTCCACTCTTCGACCTGCTCGCGATCTCTGAGGTGGTGGCGGCCTCGCTGCTGACGCCCGCCGCCGTATTGGTCGTCATGCTGGCCGCCATTGGTTTCACCATCGGCGATATCCTGTTGCAAGGTCATACCGCGAGCATGAACCCACTGTTTCAAACATCAGACGGGCTGCTGACGCTGATCGCTCGTCCTGCGGCATTCCAACTGATTGTCGGGGTCGTCGGCTTTCTCTGGGCACGCAATACCGTCGAATCTATCCGCCGTGCCGACCGCGCCGAAGAGTTGGCCGAGTTGGAACGTCGCGAACTCGATCGCACCCACGAACTGGAAGAGGGCGTCCGTCAATTGCTGGCGATTCACGTCCACCTCGCCAATGGCGACTTCAACGTCCGCGCGCCCGCCATCCGCAATAGCCTGCTCTGGCAAATCGGGAGCAGCCTCAATAACCTGATCGCTCGCCTGGGACGGCTGGCACAGGCCGATTTTGTGCTGCGCCGCACACAGGAGGAGGCTAATCGCGTCACCGAGGCGATCTATATGGTCAATAGCGGCCGCCAGCCGATCTGGCCTGGGCCGAGCAATACGCCTATTGACCGGCTCGTCGACGTGCTGCGCACGTCATTGACACCTCGGGGCATTCCTGGCGGAGGACAGGCTCCCCAGCTTCCACCATCACCATCGGCGAGTGGCTTCAGCAGCATGCCATCGTCTCCCTCCTCGAATCCTAATAGCATGATGGGCACAACAGATCGTCCCTCGGCCGCGTTCCCAAGCGCACCACCACCCGGAGGCAACGCGGTGCCAGACTGGATGCGCACGCTCATGCCAGGTGGCGATAGAACGCCTGGGCAGCGTATGCCCGCCGAAGGCCAAGGCGCGCCAATGTCTGGTCCGCCCGAGAGCTTTGGTGGCGCCAACCCGGCGGGTTATCCGCCGCAACAGGCGGATGTGAATCCATGGACACTCGAACCCAGCGAACCCATCCAGGAACACCAACTGCCAGACTGGCTGCGCCCACCAGACCAGGATAATGGCAACTAGCAACTACGCCAGCCATTCCAGGCGTCTATCACATCCTCTATCACATCCGTGGCCCACAATCGCCTTCACTGGTGGCCGGTGGGCTTCCTATTGCCTGAATGACGCTGTAAAGACGTGCACGCGCCTGATCGTATGCATGGTGTTGTATGATGAATCCGATATGCGCGGCATACCTGACGGATACAGGCATTTCGACGCGGGAGGCATCGCCCGACAATGGTTACCTATGAAGACCTGACCGAAATGTTCCTGAACGCGGTGGAAGCGACGGGGCTCTCGGTGCATCCAGAATTCTGGATGAACACTCAGACACTCGAGCGCGAGTTTACCTGCACGCTGCATCCTGGCCCCTGCGAAGAATCCGAACGGCGCGCCGTCTGTTCTCTCTCGTTCGCCTGGGGACCGTTAGACACCGCCCTCTCGATCGATGGCGCTGAGGGCGTCTGTGAGTTCTTTCACGATCCGAATGCGTCATGTCCGCATCTCCATACGGAAAACGTGCCCCCACTGGTCGTAGAGCTCTCGTACAGCCTTCCACTGGCACACATGGACCTGAGCGCTATCAATCTGCAATCGATCGCCCGCCTCATCAAACTGCGCGCATCGGAACATAGCAGTCGCGCGGTCGAAACACGCTCGAATGTCGCGCTTGTCCTCGGCGATAACAACATGGAGGCTGAGGCACTCACGTTGCAGCAACACGTAGAGTTGCCCTTGTGGGATCCCGAGGGCGTCAGCGGATTCCATGCCGCCGAGGATCACCGCGACGGACACATGTCGCTCGGTCGTAGCCGCCGACAACGCGCCTATAACCCCGATGAACCACATCCCGAAGACTGGCTGCCACGCATGTTCGACGAGGTAGCCGCGGACATTGCCAGCGTGCTAGGCGCATTGGAATCTTCAGGCGCGAGTGGTCCGGCTCGTAGCGGATATGATAACTCCGCGAACTAACCCTTCCAGATGAACGGCGCTTCGCGAGAATGGCCGCTCATCGTATTGCTGCTATGGTAGCCCTACCCTGTCTGTAACCCCAGGATAGGTGGGTCTGCTCCCCCAATGCGCTATGAAGGAAGGAGACATTCATGAAATTCGCGCTTAACCTCGCCGCCTTTGGAAACCTCGCCGATGCGCGCACACTTGCCGAACTTGCCCATGAGGCGGAGGTTGCCGGTTGGGATGGATTCTTCATCTGGGATCACCTGCAAACCGAACCCGGTGTGGCCGTCGCCGATCCGTGGGTGGTGCTCAGCGCCATCGCCATGGCAACCGAACGCATCCGCATCGGCGCGCTGATTACGCCACTGCCCAGGCGGCGCCCGTGGAAGGTCGCACGTGAAACCGCCACGCTCGACCGGCTCTCCAATGGCCGGCTCATCGTCGGTGTTGGCATCGGCGGCGACTGGTGGGGCGAGTACAGCGCCTTTGGCGAGGATCCTGGCGACAAACTGCACGGCGAGATGCTCGACGAGGGCCTGGATGTGCTGACAGGCCTCTGGGGCGGCGAGCCTTTCAGTTATGCCGGAAAGCACTATACCGTGCGCGAGGCGCAGTTTCTGCCGACACCGGCGCAATCACCGCGCATCCCCATCTGGGTCGCGGGCATCTGGCCACGCAAGGCTCCCATGCGCCGCGCCGCGCACTGGGACGGCCTGTGCCCGCTGGCCGCCGGTGACGCTAATTCGCCTGCGCCCGATGATATCCGTGAGATGGCAGCGTTCATTCGCCAGCAGCGCGCATCAAGCGATCCATTCGATATCGCCGTGACTGGCTACGTGGGCAACAAGACACTGGCGGAGGCCTCAGCGCTGCTCCGGCGCTATGCGGAGGCTGGTGTTACCTGGTGGCAGGAGGGATTCTTGCCGACCGACACCATCGATGCGGTTCGCGCGCGTATTCATCAGGGGCCGCCAACGCTCTAAACGTGTCGTACAGCGATTGGGTCGTGGCACGATATCAGGTGTTGACCTGATATTTTTCTCAGGCGTTTACCTGATGCAGGTATGTAACGTCGCGATGTAATATGGGCACGAGAGACGATTCACAATCTCCTCCCCTCCCCTACGAAGACCGGGCACCCAGAGCCTGGTCTTCGTGTTATATGCAGAATGCAATGCCTCTACCTCCGAGCATGTCGATGAGGATTACCCTTGGTGATAGCTTCTGTCTGATCGTGCGTAGAGTTCTTGCTCGCAACAATGTTCTGTTGATAGTCGTGTGAATGATCTGTCTGAAGTACAACGTTGCGTATATGCTGCTGTGGGTATCCCAACAGGCGTTCGTTCACACTCCTTCTCTCTGATCTTATTCTTGTTATTAGTAAAAGAAATAGCAGTCATAGTAATAGGGCCGGTGGATACTGGGGATAACGTGTTTGTCGCCGTGAAGTGATCCGTGGAACTCCCATAAATTCACGGTTTCTGGCGATGAATTGGATGCACTGGTGAGCGGGTGGTTGTGGATGTTCTCGTGGCAAATGAGGGATAGCATCCCCACTCGCTGTGGACGGCTGTGGATAGGTTTCTCTCGCTCTCCACACTCTCCACTCGGCATCCACGAAGCTATCCACAGACTGGGTGGATGGCAAACCGATCATCCACAAGCATCCCCGATCCCTCAACAATGTTCTCCACAACCCGCCGATGACAGTTCATCATCGAGCGAAATGGTCACGCGCACGATAGCCACCACATATCCACGCGACGGGTCAGTTGTCCACACGATTATCCACAGTCATTGAAGACACCATCCTGCCCTCACGGGGAAGCCGCGAACGCGCACTTATGCACACAAGGACCGAGTTGTCCACAATTCAAGGCCCTTTATCCACGCGGGCAGCCGACGGGCTGATCTGCTGCAATTCGGGCCATAAACGGGCAATACCTGGAAAAATAAGAGGCTGCCAGGCACTCGTCACCTATCCACAACATATGTGGATAACTTCGCAACATGTGGATAACTTCGCCAGGGCTTACCCTTTTGGATAAGACATAGAAGTACAGTCACTGCTGCGCGGTTTGTGAGCAGGAGCGCGTAACCAACCGCACCTGTTGGGGTTCTGGCGGGCTAATGCGCGGTGGGATAGCGCGGCAGCTTCGGCGTGGGTGTTGTGCTGGCATGCAATATCGGGGGCAGTGTGCGCATGACGTAGAGAATCGCCGCGCTGGCCAGCAGCAGCAGCGGCACACCGACCGCGATGCCGACGAAGAAGCCATCGAATCCACGCACCGCGCTCATTGGCATGAAGTGGCTGAAGATCAGTCCGAGCAGCACAATCACCAGGAAGAGTGCCAGCAACACCACTGCCAGCAGTGCAGCCATGTAGATCAATACCCGCAGCAGTGTTCGCGCTGAGTACTGGCCGCGCGACGCGTCGAACATGTCCCACGGGCGACGCGCGACAGAGAGCACTGGCTCCAGTTCCAGCAGAAGCGGCGCCGCCATGGTGGCTACCCTCGGCCCCGGTTCAGCTGCCAGCACCGCGCTTGCGCCTCCCAGCGCGCCAAAGACGCCGCCGACGAGCAAAACCAGCCAGAAGACCGCTCCCGCCGAGGGCCCTATGCCCAGGCTGGCGGTGAATGGCCGATCGAAGAACGTCCCCTCGGATGAGATCAACACGCGTGTGAGCAGCGTCAGGAGCAGCATGAGCACACTCAATGCCACCGCCATCAGCCAGCCCGCGAGCGCCCCATCCCGCAACGAATCCGCGCGGGCGATATGCGCCGCCGCCCGGCCGCCGATCAGATAACTGGCGAGCGGAATCAGCAGCAGCAGCCACCACGCGACACTCGGTGGATGTTGCTGCGCGACAAGCAGACCAAGTGTCGATCTGCCCGAAACGGCATTGGCGCCTGTAGCGCTGAACCAACCGTCAATGGTCGCGCCTGTGCCCAGCGTGAACAGCCAGATCGCGCCCACAGGGGCAACCACAAGCAGCAATGCGAGGGTCACAACGATTGCGCCGATTGCGCCCAGTATACCCCCAGAGCCTGTTCCGGACGCCGATGGCACAGTGCCTACTCCCTGCGCCGCCAGTCCCGCCGCGAGCGCAACCGCCGCCAGCAGCAGTCCACTGCCCAGCGCAATCAGCGCGCCCCATGATGCCCCCGCGACCAGATCAGGTTGCCGGTTCATGGTAAACAGATGATGGCGACGTATCGCCAGCAGCCCGCCCAGCGCGCCGAGCAATCCGCCCCAGACGAGTCCGATGAGGAAGGCGTAGCCAAGTGAGGGTTGCAGTTGAATGGCGGTAGCCTGCTGTAGAGTGACTGAACTTGAGCCAAAGAGCGCCACCAGCAGCAGCAGGATTCCGTAGACTGGCCCGACGAGCGCGCCACGCAGGACACTGAAGCGCAGGCGGTGCGAAAAATCACTGGCGGCGGCCACATATCCCGCGAGTATCAGCGCACAGGCCGGTATCAGCGAAAGCCCGGTGAGTGGCAGTGTCTCTTGCGCGGAGAAGCTGCCTGTCGCGCCGGGAGAGCCGAGCGACAAGGCCATCGGAACGCCGTGCTCCAGCAGTAGCAGTTGCAGCAGATTGGGAAAGCGCGCCGACTCCAACAGGCTCTGATTGGTCCCAATGGTGCTGCTGGTATCGAGCAGATAGCCCAGCGCCCGCGACCAGAACAGGAGCCCAATGGCGGTGGCGACCAATCCGACCACCAGGGCGACCAGCGCCCCCACTGGAATCGAGACCCAGGGCGAGACAGCCCACTCTGACGGCATGTAGCGCAGCCAGAGGCGCTGGATGGCGTTGTTGCCGGTGCGATTGGCTGGCAGTGGCTGTACGCCGAAGAACCGCTCGATGGGGTCGCCGGTCGCTGGCGGCAGCGGCGCGACATTTTCGGGCGTCTCGGCTTGGTTGAGGTGTGCGGCGTTTGGCCCGGAGTAGGTGTTTGGATAGGTTGGAATGGAATTTGGGAGCAGACCAGTTCCGTTCGTGCTGCCATTTGTCGACGCCTCTTGTGAGACGTCGATCGGCGCGAGATGGCCGCTTGCGGGTGACGGCTGCACGACAGTGCGCTCCTCGTCGGGCGTATCATATGCCGGCAGTGGCGGCGTCGGGATGTGCACCGCAGTGCGCTCGCTATCAGGCGTCTCGTAGTCGGGTAATGGCGGCTTGGGCACGTGGATCGCTGGGTGTTCTTCGTCAGGTGTCTCATAGTCGGGCAATCCGTCGCCGCCGGATTCGTCCGCTGCCTCATCGGTCGCCGATGCTGGCGCGCCTTCTGGCGTAACGAGCGGCGCGATGTCGTGTTCGGTTGGCGCGTCTGGACCGCTGGCTGCAATGGGCGCTGGCATCATGGCGAATGGCACATACTCCGGCTCGGACGGTGCCAACAGCGGAGGCGCCCATGTTGCCTCATCATCGGCTCCAGGCGCCTGCGTCTCAGGGGTATGCGCGAGGAGCGTCGGCGTCTCATCAGCTGGCATCGCTGCGGGCACTGTGGACGACGTAGCAGCAGTCGACAACACGGGGATTGTTCGTGGCTCATCTCCCAGCGGCTGCCGGGTAGGCATCTGGCGGACACTTGGCGCGCCCTGGGCCCATGCGCGGGCCGATGTGGCGTAGGGTGTAGTCGGCGAACTCGCCTGTTCCTCAGGCGATGGTGGCACGTAGGCGGCAGGCTTGGCGTCCGCTGCCTGCTCCGATGCACGGGGCGAATATGGCGTGCCACAGTGGGGACAGTAGAGGGCGTTCGCATCTATCGTTGCGCCGCAGACAAGGCAGCGCTCATTCGTGGAGGGCGAGATCGTCAGGCCACACGAGGAGCAAACTGTCGCATCAGACGCCAAATCTTCCCCACACCGCGGACAGATCATAAGCCATGTCGCTCCTCCCCAGAGGCACACCACAACGATTCCTTCATCGACCACACATCTCACCCACAACGACGAACCAGCGTCCTGCTGAGCAACAGTTTCAGTATAGGCGCAAGTGTACCGCGATTCAACCGCGGGCAATCCTGTTAGTGGAGATGGTAGGGCACATTCGCCACGGCCACGTTGCGATGCGAGTACAGTGCCAGCTTCAGCCGCAGTGCCGTCTGATTGTGCAGGGCGCGCTCCCACCAGTGGGCAGGCACGAACTCCGGCAGTACGACGGTGATGACGGCGTCGGCGTGCAAGTCGCGCAGGGCATCCACATACGCGAGCAGGGGCGGCGTCAGCGACCGGTATGGCGACTCGATCACCACCAGTCGAGGCGGCGTCGCTCCGCGTGCTGTGTTTGCGGATGCTGGAGTCGTCACTGGTATGGTCGCAGGTGTCATTCCGGTGACTGCGCCCCCAGCGCCATCCTCTCCGTGCTGTTGTGATTTCTCGGCGGCTTCGGAAGCTTCGTGATCTTCCTGCTGCCGTTGCCACTCGCTCCACGCGGCGCGCAGGGTCGCGGTGTCCTCGGCGCTCGTCGCGATATGGACTACGATCACATCATCCGCCAGTGCGTGCGCATAGGCGATAGTGCGCAATGCCACATGGTCGAGCTGAGCAATAGGCACTACCATCACCTGTCGCCACGTCCGCAGGTCGTTCACCTTCAGCTCGGCCACCTGCCTGCGCGCGCTGGCGTAGTGGCGAGAAATGGCCTTGAAGAGCAGGACGAAGAGTGGGACGAGTACGACGACGATCCACGCGCCGTGGACGAATTTTGCCAGGATAATGACCATGGCGACGATGCCGGTGGCAGTCGCCCCAATCGCGTTGATGACCATCGACTGACGCCACCTGCGCTCGCCCGAATTTCGCAGACGCCACCAGTGCGCGACCATGCCGCTCTGCGAGAGTGTAAACGCTGTAAACACGCCAACCGCGTACAGATTGATCAGCGCGGAGGTGTTGCCATGAAAGACGACCATTAGCGTCGTCGAAAGCAGACTCAGCACGATGATTCCCGTAGAGAATGCCAACCGACCACCACGGCGCGAGAACTGGTGGGGCAGAAAGTCGTCATGCGCGAGGATTGAAGAGAGCCACGGGAAGCCGGAAAAGCTGGTGTTGGCGGCAAGCACCAGAATCAGCAAGGTCGCAAATTGAATGACAAAATAGAGCCACCCAAATGCGCCGGTGAAGATCCGTTCGGCGATCTGCGAGGTGACCGTCGGCTCGCCGCTTTGGAAGGGCGAGATGCCCAGACGCCAGGCAAGATATGTGGTGCCGAGAAACAGCGTGACCAGAATCGCGATCATCCATAGCAGCGTGCGCGCCGCATTGTGCGACTCTGGCTTTTTGAAGGCTGGCACGCCATTTGAGATCGCCTCGACGCCGGTCATTGCGGAACAGCCGGAGGCGAATGCCGTCAGCACGAGCAGCAGCGAGAGATTCTCTGATCCCCAGTGGAGCGCGGGTGTTTTGGTCGCGATCACATGCGCCGTCAGCCCGCCGGGTAATAGCGCTGCATGGATGATACCGGCGACAATCATCAGCAGAAATGCGCCGATGAAGAGATAGGTGGGCGCAGCAAAGATGGAGGCGGATTCGCGCACGCCGCGCAGGTTCACGACCATGATGATGGCGATAAACAGCACGCCCAGTTCCACCGAGTAGGGCATGAGTGGACGGATCGCTGAAACGAGCGCGTCGATACCCGCCGAGACGCTCACCGAGACCGTCAGCACGTAATCGATGAGCAGCGAGGCGGCGGCAATCAGCCCCGGCCACTCGCCCAGGTTTTCGCGGGCGACGATATAGGATCCTCCGCCTTTGGGATAGGCGTAGATTGTCTGGCGGTAGGATGTGCCGACGATAATCATCAGCAAAGCGATGCAGCCGGCGAGGATCAGGTTGATCTGCATGGTGGCGGCGCCCGCGAGGATGAGCACGCCGAGCGAGGCTTCGGTGGCATAGGCGACGGAAGAGATCGCGTCCGAGGAGAGAATCGCCAGACCCATCACTTTGGTCAGCCGCTCGTTCTCCTGTTCGGCGCTGGTCAATCGCTCACCAAGCAGCACCCGTCGCACGCGCTCCCACACGCGGCCGGGGCGGCTCTGCGGTACGATGGCCTCCTGGGTGGCTTCGAGCGTGTCGCTGCTGGTCGATCGAAAACGTTGGCGTCCGGTATACTTCACGCGCACATAGTCGGCGCTGCGTTGCCGGCTTCTGCTTCGCACGACCTCGCGGCGTTCCAGTCCTGCGCGCGCCTCTGCCCTCCGACGTCGCTGCTCGTCATCCGTCCCCGTAGCTCCGACACTTGCGGGGGGATGGACGATCTCGCCGAAGAGCGGATCATTCTGAATATCAGTTTCGTCCGGCGCGCGCGTGCTTCCGTCCGCTGCCGCATTCACCTGCTCGTTCGCATCTCCTCGGCTCTCTGACATGCGTCGACCTCTATCTAGCATCAGAGCAATCGCACAGCGTTTCGCGCATGGTGCTGGATACCCTGAAGACTATACGTTTCTGAGCAATCTTCGGCAACCATAGCAATGGATGGATCCAGATGTCGCATACCACATGCCCATTGCGTGCGCAGGTTTCCGGTGCGTATCATGGCGTGCAGACAGCGTGTAGGCGCACGCGCTGGATCGGTGTTTCCTTAAGGTGCGTTGCAAGGTGCGTTGCGCGAGCGGAGGTATCTGATATGGAGATTGAGAAGCGGCTAGAGGCGATGGGCCTGGCGCTGCCCGAACCGATGCAGGCGCCGTCTGGGATGCGGCTGCCATTCGCTAACGTGCGCGTCTGGGGAGACCGCGCCTATATTGCCGGGCATGTAGCGCAAAACCCTGATGGTACCCTTGCGGCCCCTCAAGGCAAGGTGGGCGGCGCGGTGACGGTCGAGCAGGGGTACGCCTCGGCGCGGCTGACGGCGCTCTCTATCCTGGGCAGCCTCAAGCGCGAGCTCGGCGATCTCGATCGTGTGGTGGGCTGGCTGCGAGTGCTCGGCATGGTGAATGTCGCCCCTGGATTTAACACGACACCCAATGTCGTCAATGGCTTCTCCGACCTGATCTTGGAACTCTATGGCGAGGCCGCTGGTCGCCATGCGCGCTCGGCGGTAGGCATGGCGGTACTGCCGTTCGAGATGCCTGTCGAGATCGAGGCTGAGGTCGCCATCCGCGAGTAGCCCTCTGCAGCCGGTCACGGAGATCGGGCACCCTGGCCAGCAGTCCAAATTGAGCTGCGCGCCGATAGCGGCTTCGCCGTGCCAGCGCTCTATGAGTGGTGCGAGGCTGCATAGGCATCACCTACACGCTGGGCCTGTCCACCAACCCACGGCTGGCCGCGCTGGCGTCGCCTCGCTCCGGCTCGATACGCTGCGCCTGCGTCTGCTCAAGATCGGGGGCTGGGTGCGCGCACTCGCCACAGGCTTCCGTCTCCATCTGGCGAGCAGTCACCCGGCCGAACCGCTCTGACTGTTACTTGTCGCTCGCTCTGCCTCCCCGTGAATAATCGGCCCCCCTCGATAGTCTGACCAGGCGTTATTCCGTCTGGAATGGGGGTGGCCCGAGGATCACAATGCCGCCATAGCGCTCGGCCGAGGCGGACACGCGCGCGAAGTCCACCGGGCCAGGCGTCGTGGTCGCGGGTTCGCTCGCACCCCGATAGAACGCCTCGCTGCTGCCTGGTACCTCCATGAAGAGCAGGCGCGCCGTCTCTGAGACGACCAGGAATGCATGAGGCACGCCGCGTGGCGCCATCGCAACCCCGAGCGGCCCGACCCGCTGCTCGTGGCCGTCGAGATGGAGGAGGATTTCGCCCTCCAACACGTACAGGGTCTCATCCACCTCAGGGTGCACATGGAGCGGCGTAGCCTTGCCCTGGGTCATGACATCCTCGAACAGGATGAAGGCGCCTGCCGTCTCGTCACTGGTGACCTTCCAGATGTGCACACCACCGCCGTAGAACCAGAGCCGCTCGCCTTCTCCGTCTGCGCGAACGACCGGAACGCTCTTGCTGCTCGCCATGGGTAACCCTCCGATACGATAATGAGACTTGAGTCCCATGAGTAGACTACGGTATAATGATGACAAAGTCAATGCCCTCCGCGCACATCGCGGGAATCGCTCCCCTGACTGGGGCTGGGGGTAACCCTGTGGTACGTAGTGGACATCGGTGCCTGGCCGCACTACCCGCCGGTGCCCCTCTCGAGAAAGGATGCAGCGTCCATGTCCATCGCGTACGAGCAGGGAGGTCGAACGAACCAGAAACACCGCACACGCCACGCGCTGGTGGCAGCCGCGCGCGAGCTCGTGGCGCAAGGGGTGACGCCTACCGTCGAAGAGGCCGCCGCGTTGGCCGCAATCTCGCGCGCCACCGCCTATCGCTACTTCCCCAATCAGCGCGCGTTGCTCGTGGCGGCCCATCCCGAGATCGAGGAGCGGTCGCTGCTCCCTGAGCCCGCGCCCGAGGACCCAGCCGCGCGGCTCGACGCGGTAATCGCGGCGTTCGTTCAGCTCATCCTCACCACCGAGGCGCAACAGCGCACGATGCTACGCCTCTCGCTCGACCCCGACCCAGGCCAACGCGGGGAGTTGCCGCTGCGACAGGGGCGGGCCATCGGCTGGATCGAGGAGGCGCTCTCGCCTCTGCGCCCACAGCTCTCCGAGCCCGAACTGCGGCGCTTGGTCCTCGCAATCCGCAGCGCCACCGGCATTGAATCGCTCGTCTGGTTGACGGATATCGCTGGACTCTCGCGCGAGGAGGCCGGCGACGTCATGCGCTGGTCAGCCAGCGCCCTCCTGCGATCGGCCCTGAGCGGGAGCGCGTGACTGCAGAGTCGCTGCGACGGTCCATGCGGCGGCTACCACTGACCACGTCTGTAGGGGATGAACCTGCGTTCCTTGTCTGCTCGGTCCGC